>JAGWVZ010000864.1 GCA_018970625.1 Myxococcales bacterium
TTGGCTGCCGAGGTAGCACACCGTTGAACTGATTGAGCTCATCGAGGGCTCGGCGCCATTCGTCGGCGCGGCCGGGCGGAGTCTGGCGCCAGAGCGCACCGTGAAGCCGAATTTCGGTAGACATGGGCCCATCAGACACGAGGGAGCAATGAAGGCGACGCGATACAGTGAATGTTGACCGGACGGCTGCGTCAAGTGCAGAACATCAAGGCAGTTTCCGGAGCGGCAGGGAGACCGCACCCGCCAGGCCCCTGCACCGACACCGAAATAACCCGCTCGAGGCTGTGCACAACGAATGCCGAACCCAGCCGCGCCAACACAGACGACCCCCTTCGGCGGGGCTGAAACGCAGCTCAACTTCGTTCGGCGGGGCATGCGGGTCGCTAGCGCGGTCGGCTCGCTGCAAATGACCGGATTTTTGATCGTGTCGGGCAGTCAATCCTTTCACGGGTCTTTTTTGCCCCGTGAGTGGCTATGGGGACTGATGGCGCTTTGTGTGATGACATATTGCTGGGTGGCGCTGCGTCCCGAGGCAGCGGTGCGAAGCATGCGGCAGGCAGTCGTAGAGATCACGCTGGTGCTGACGTTGACGATGGCTCTGTGTTCAGCAACCGGGCCGATATACGCGCCAGGGCAGGCGTTTGTGCACACGTCGGTGATCGCGATTCTGTTCGGCTGCGCCGTTCTGGTTCCCTTCCCGGTTCGCATGGGCGCGGTGTCGATGTGTGTGATTGCTGGCGCTTACCCGATTGTGCAGTGGATGTACCCGTCGAGCGAGGAGTCTTCGCTGCAGTTGGCCATGGCGACGGTCAACATCACGCTGGGTCTGGGTGCAGCGCTGTTTATGCTGACGTGGCACGACCGAATGCAGACGTCTTCGCAGCAGGCCGCAAGGGCACTGGCGGACATCGTGCAACGGGATTCACTCACCGGCCTCCTCAGCCGCGCCTCGATCGAATCTCACGGGCGACGTACACTGCACGAGCGGCTCCCGGGACGAGATGTCGTGGTGTGCGTGGTCGACATCGACCGGTTCAAGCGCTTCAACACGGAGTACGGATACGCAGCCGGCGACGAGGTGCTGAAAGAGGTGGCGCGTCGTCTGTTGGCAACCGTCGGATCGCCCGTTCAGAGTCATGTCGGACGCACGGGCGGCGAAGAATTCGTAGCCGTCTGCCCGACCGAGCGCAAAGAAGACATGGTGAGTCAGGTGGAAGCGTTTCTGCGCATCATGCGGGAGGAACGGTTTGCCGTGGGTAACGATGAGCTGCATCTCGGTGCCTCGGTCGGGCTGGCATCGGCGCGCGAGCTGGGGCTGAGCGACTGGGATTCGCTGCTGCACGCGGCTGATCAGGCGATGTATCGGGCGAAATATCGGGGCGGACAGCAATTCAGCGTTGCACAACGCGAAGATCTGGAGCCCGTGATGGCAGGGTCAGGAGCGCGCAACCGCTCTGGTGAACGAGTGATCGGTCCGCAGCTGGGTGCCGCATGGATTCAACGGGATCGGGAGTACATTCACACGGCGCTCCTGTGCATTGCCCTGTGCCTGTGTGCCCTGTGGCAGCCGTTTTTGCTGGTGATGG
>JAGWVZ010000091.1 GCA_018970625.1 Myxococcales bacterium
CTCGACAGTCGTCCACGACGTGACCCCGCTGGAGCTGGGTGTGTCGCTGTATATCGACGAAATGACGGCACCGGAAGGCTGCGAGTTCACCTACCGCAACCGTTACCCGGTCATCCGAATCGTCCGTAAGCGCGGCGCGAAGGGCGAATAATCCACCGGGCTTCGGCGCAGGACTCTCCACATGTCGAAAGATATACGGGTCCCGCCGGGGCGAGTGCTCGTGGTGGGTCTGGGCAACCCAGGGGAAAAGTACCATCGCACACGGCACAACATTGGCTGGGAGGTGCTCGACCGCCTGGCGGACCGTTGTGGGATTGTGCTGAACGAGAAGCGGTTCAAAGCCGTTCTGGGTTCAGGGCGTCTTCTGGATCGGGACGTGGTGCTGTTAAAGCCACAGACGTTCATGAATCTGAGCGGTGAGTCGGTTGGGCCAGCTGCGGGATTCTGGAAGCTGACCCCCGCGAGCGTCATCGTGCTGCACGACGAGATCGAGATTCCACCGGGGCAGGTTCGTCTGAAGGTGGGTGGAGGTCATGCGGGCCACAATGGTCTGCGTTCGCTGGATCAACACCTTCCGGGCAAGGACTACTTTCGGGTCCGACTGGGGGTGGGGCGGCCGCTCGTCGGTGAGGTGTCCAACTGGGTGCTGGGTCGTTTCGGCAGCGACGAGTCGGCGACGGTGGAGCGACTGTGCGAGACGGGTATCGACGCCGTGGAGCGGATCATTCGCGATGGTCTGGTGGACGCCCAGAACGTGATCCACGCGCTGAAATAGTGGCATAATGGTTCTTGCTCCCCGCGCGGCACTCGTGCTAAGGCCGCGCTCCCGCGATGCGCGAAGGCGTGTCGATCCGGTGTATGTCCGGCGGGCCGCCGACTGAGTCAGGTCCGTTACTCCTTGCTCCCCAAAAGGGGGCGATCTTCGAAAGGAGAATCCATGTCCCTTATTCGCGAATACGAAACCACATTCATCCTTCGCCCTGATATCCAGCAGGCCGACAAGGCGCGTATCACCGAGCGCGTGAAGTCGATCATCGAGGAGCAGTTCTCGGGCGAGGTGCGTCGCATTGAGGAGTGGGGTAAGCGGCAGCTCGCCTACCTGATGCAGAAGCAGTCTTTCGGTATCTACGTGTACGTGCGCTACGCCGCACGCCCGGATGCGATCGCAGAGATCGAGCGCATCCTCCGGCTGAATGACCTCGTACTCAAGTTCTTGACCGTGGTGCTTGAAGACGGTCAGGATTCCGGCAAGCGTCCCGATCAGTCTGACGTCAGCTACGATGATGTCGATGACATGGACGAAGAGGAATGAACTGACGCGACGGGACCAAACGGGTCGCCGCGTTCGTTCATTACGTTTCGCTTTATCTTTCGCGCCGCAATCGGCGCTCAGGAGTCGCCATGGAAGTCATCCTTACCGAAGATGTGCCGAACCTCGGTCACATGGGCGAGCTGGTTCGCGTCAAGCCAGGCTACGGCCGTAACTTCCTGCTGCCCCGCGGACTCGCCATTCAGGCGACCAGCGGCAACAAGAAGCAGCTCGAACACCACCTTCGCCAGCTCGAAGAAAAGCGTGCTCGCCTCCGCTCCGTTGCGCAGGATCAGGCCGCCCGCTTCGAGAACCTCTGCATCACCATCACGCGTCAGTCCGCTGATGATGACCGCCTGTTCGGCTCCGTCACCAATCGTGACATTGAGTCGGCGCTCGCAGGTGCCGGTCATGAAGTGGATCGCCGCAAGATCTTCCTCAAGGAGCCCATCAAGCATCTCGGCATCTACGACGTCGAACTCCGACTTCACTCCGAGGTGGCTGCTTCGGTGAAGGTGTGGGTGTGCGCTTCCTGAACAGGAATCCGCTCTGAACCTCACTACGGGGTGGCTTCGCCGCCCCGTTGTCGTTTTTGTCCGCGACGTTGGACGTTCCACTCAGATGTGATACGAACGCCTTCACTCTCTTCTCGTATCCCGCTGCATCCTGCATGTGCGCGTCGCCTGCCCGCGTCCACAATGAGCCGTCCGATCCATTGGACGCACCCTCGTTACGAGGCAACGTAATCCGACTCGGGAATGGCGGAAAGGACGTCCTGCCCACAGGATCGCCCCCGCAACTCTCCGTCGTCATCGCCGTCTACAACGAGCGCGAATCCCTCGAAGAGCTCGCTCGGCAGATTCGTGTGGCGATGGACGAGCTCGGCATGACCTGGGAAGCCATCTTCGTCGATGATGGCAGCCAGGACGGCTCGCGGCAGCTTGAGAAGCAGATCTGCGACGCCGACCACCGCTTCCGTGCTGTGCACCTGCGTCGTAACTTTGGCAAAGCGGCCGCACTGTCCGTGGGATTCCATTACGCTCGCGGTGCCTACGTGGCGCAAATGGACGCCGACCTGCAGGATGATCCCGGCGAGATCGGCAAGCTGCTCGCCCCCATCCTCGATGATCAGGCAGACCTCGTCTCGGGCTGGAAGTGGCCTCGACATGACCCGGCCAGCAAGCGCATCCCCTCAAAGATTTACAACTATGCCAGTCGGGTCGCGACAGGGCTGACCCTGCACGACATGAATTGTGGCCTCAAAACCTACCGCCGCGCGGTCATCGACGAGATCACGGTTTACGGTGACATGCACCGCTACATTCCCGTGCTCGCAGACGGCGCCGGCTTTCGTGTGACCGAGATCAAGGTCTCTCATCGGCCTCGTATTCACGGCTTCAGCAAGTACGCCGCCGGTCGATTCGCGCGCGGCTTCCTGGACCTGCTCACCGTACTGTTCCTTACGCGCTACGAACGACGCCCTCTCCACCTCATCGGTGGACTTGGACTCGTCATGGGCATTCTTGGCTTCGGCGTGCTGCTCTATCTGACCTCCCTCTGGTCGCTGGGCTACCCAATTGGGCATCGCCCCTTGCTCTTTCTCGGCATTCTGCTCACGCTGATGTCCACGCAGTTCATCACCTTTGGGCTGCTGGCCGAAATGATGACCTATCAGAACCATCGGCTCCGCAACGAATACCCGGTGCACGCGCTCCACGGTTTCGATGCCGATACCCAAACCAACACGTAGTCCCGGTCAGGTCCCATGAAGGTACCCCGAGCCATCTCCGAGATCCTGCCCAGACTGTCCGGTTATGCTCTCGCCTACCGCAAGGTCATCGACCCACCGGCACCCATCAATCTCACGGTCTCCATTACCAACATGTGCAACTCGCGCTGCCAGAGTTGCGACATATGGAAGATCTATCCTGCCGAGAAAGAACGGCTGGCAGAAGAATTGACTGTCGAAGAGATGGAGAAGGTGTTTCGCAGCATCAACACCTCTGTCTATTTCTTCAATATCTCCGGCGGTGAACCGTTCCTTCGCAAAGACATCGTCGATATCGTTCGCGTCGGCGCGACACACCTGAAACCGTCTGTTGTGCATATCCCCACCAATGCGCTCAGCCCACAGCGCATCGCAGCGCTCACCGAAGAGATGCTGCTGGGTCTGCAGGAGTGGTCGCCTGGTACCAAGCTCACCATCAAGCCGTCGTTCGATGGCGTTGGTGAGTTTCATGACTGGGTGCGTGGAATTCCTGGAAACTACAAAAAACTCGTCGAGACACTCGGCCTCCTGGCCGAGCTGCGTCGCAAATACGATCACCTGCGGGTTGGCGTCGGCACTGTCATCTCGACGATGAACATCGACACACTCCCAGATATTATCGCCGAATCGGCACGCTTTGAAGTCGACACCTACATCAGCGAGGTCGCTGAAGAACGGGTCGAAATGCGAAATGTCGGCACGGGAATTACCCCGACGAGTGAGCAGTACGGAGAGGGGATCTCGATCTTCCGTGATATGACCTTCGAACGTCTGCGCGAAGCATCCGGCCTTGAGTTGCTGACGCAGGGAATGCGTCATTATTATTACGAAATTACCCGGCTGTGGCTGAGAGACCGGAAACAGGTCATTCCCTGCTATGCCGGTATCTCGAATGTTCATATTTCGGCCTACGGCGATGTCTGGCCCTGCGCGATTCTCAGTGATTCCAAATCACTTGGGAACCTGAAAGCGGTCAATTACGATTTCTGGAAAATCTGGCACTCCAGCAGGGCCGACGAGGTACGGGCGAGCATTCGTCGTGGCGAGTGCGACTGCCCACTCGCAAATCAAAGCTATGCCAATATCCTGCTCTCGCCGTTTGCGCTCTCGCAGGTAGGCAAGACCATCATCAAGGCGAAACTGGCCAATTATGTGCCCGGCGCTGTCGCTCCGTCGCCAGAACGCCCTGTGCAGAAGACCCCAGGCTCGTCCCCTGCGACGGTAGCGGCGTGATCATCGACCTGCTCGGGCCCGTCTATCCCTATCGCGGTGGCATCTCTCACTACACGACCCGGCTCTATCGCGAGCTCATTGCACAGGGACACAACGTCCGCGTGCTGAACCTCACGCGGCAGTATCCGGACTTTCTCTTTCCGGGCACCTCACAGACCGACACGTCGGACGCGGCCTTTGAGGTTGAGTCCATACGAACGGTGGACTCCGTAAACCCTGTCTCGTGGGTGAGTACCGCTCAGGCCATTCGCACTCGAAAGACTGAGCTGCTCATCGTGCAGTGGTGGCACTCCTACTTCACGCCTTCTTTCGGTTCCGTTGCTGCAGCAGCACGTGCGTCGGGCACACGGGTGGTGTTTCTTTGTCACAATGTGCTCCCGCACGAAGCAAAACCCTGGGACAAGTGGCTGGCTCGCGCCGCTTACAGCATTCCGCATGCGTTTGTTGTTCACGCACGCAGCGAGAAGAACCGGCTCGAGAACATCGTGGGCACGCGTGGAGACATTCGTGTCCACCCGCATCCTGTCTACGATCTGTTTACACCCGACACCATGCCCGACAAGGCCACGGCGCGAGCTCAACTCGCGCCTCAGGCGCGACGGGTCGTCCTTTTTTTCGGTCTGATTCGTCCATACAAGGGCGTCGATATACTCCTTGAAGCGCTCGCCCGCATTCCCGAGTCAGAGGGTATCGAAGCCATTGTCGCTGGAGAATGCTACGACGACATCTCTCGCTATCAGACCCTTGTGCAGGATCTGAAGCTGCAGGATCGCGTTCACCTGCACCTGCGCTACATCCCAAACGACGAGGTCTCCGTGTTTATGGCAGCTGCCGATGTGGTGGTGCTGCCGTATCGAAATGCGTCTCAGTCCGGCATTGTGCAAATCGCGTATGCGTGCGGCAAACCCGTCATTACGTCACGCGTCGGCGGCCTGCCCGATGTGGTTCACGAAGGCCAGACGGGTCTCCTCGTTCCACCGGCCGACCCCTCCGCCCTCGCCAGTGCCATGCGGCGATTCTATGACAAGGACATGGAAGAACACCTGAGCGAAGGCGTCGTTCGCGCGGCAGGCGAATTTGCCTGGGATTCCATGGTGACGGCGCTCGTCGATAGCTGACCATCGTTTCTGCTTTGGAATCCCCGCAAACGCTGAACCGAACCTGACGCCGTCGAACGTGCAGAGGGCGTCCGCTACAACTCAGGGTTGTGAACCCGCATCACCCGAGCCCGGGCTGGTCGTGCTGCCATCTGCTACAGGGGGACCTGCATCTGCCTGGGATCCGGAGCCGTCCGCGCCACCATCCACTTCACCAGCGTCCACTTCGCCACCTGCATCCCCAACGCCCGCATCCGCACCCGGCGCCGGTGGGTTGCCGTCGTCCACGACACAGACAGCCGCGACATAGCCGTCCAGTCCTTCCGTATTTTCACAGACATATCCGGCTCGACAATCGACGCTGCTCGCACAGCCAGCCACGCACACCGCCGTGTCCTGATACTCGATACACTCCGAACCATTCGGACAATCGACGCGCGTAAGACACGGAATCGCGCAAAATCCCCCCGGAAAATCGGACAGACAAACGCTACCAACCGGACCGCAGGGCGAAAATGCATCACACGGAACCCCCACGCTATCCAGCGAAAATGACGGGGCTGCACCCGAGTCATCCTCCGAACCACAGGCGATCAGGAAAACAAGCGAAGCCCCATACAGGGCAGACAGAGCGTTGGATCGCATGGACGACACAGGGCAACCGGTGAAAGACGTTCAAAGCGCATCGGAAATGCCGCACTTGCGGCAGAATCTCAAGCACACCGTGGAAATACCAGTGGGAATGTGCGCTCGCTTCACCGGGCGGACGTCGCGATCAGGAACAGCCCGTCGCAGTCATCATTCGGAGAGGCTCCCGCCCCGCCGTCACGCCACACGCTAGAAGCTCCGCCGCCCTGCCCATTCAGCGTATCCGTTCGACGTCTCCTCACTGCTCCGTGGACGGATATCGAACCCCCAACCTGAGCCCTGCTGCGCGGCGTCCGGCCCGAGGTTGACCGTTCCCTATTTTTGGGTACAGTCCCGGTCCTTCAGGACCGCAACCCAGCGGCATGCGCCCCATCAGGCTTCCATGACCAAGAACTTTACTCTGTTATTGAGCACGTGGGTTGCGATCTCGCTCCTGTCGGGCTGCGATCGCAATACGGGTACCCCCGCGACGGAAACCGGCAACGCGCACGCGGCGGCTCCCGCAGAGGTGGCAGCACCAGCCGAGGCCAGCGGCGAGCCCGCGGCCGTGGCGCAAGCCGGGGCGCCTGCTCCAGACCGTTACCCGCTGCTGAACTTTGGGCTGTTGGATGTCGATGAGCGCGTGCGGTTTTTGAGCATCGCCGAAGCGGAGCTCTGCCCGTGTGATGACACCGCGTCCAGCCTGGACGCGTGTCTGCAGGCGGAGGATGTCTGCATGCTGGCCGTCACCACGGCCGAGATCGGCATGCGCATGATCAAGGAGTCCGCGGGTGACCTCGAGATTTCGGACGCCATGACGCAGCACGTCGCGAACGCGCGGCGCGTCCACACCTTCGACCTGTCCAACACGCCCTGGAAAGGTGCCGAGGGGGCGACCGTCACCGTGGTGGAGTTCGCTGACTTCGAGTGCCCGCACTGCGCCGAGCTGGCGAATGTCGTGAGGCAGCTTGCTGAGCGATATGGCGACCGGGTTCGCTTTTATTACAAGAGCTTCCCTCTGGAATCGCACCGCAACGCGCTGGCAGCGTCTCTGGCTTCGCACGCGGCACACCGTCAGGGCTACTTCTGGCAGATGCACGACCTGATCTTCACCCATCAGCGCGAGCTTCAGAACGCGACGGATGCCAACGCGCTGCTGCTGTCGTGGGCTGAGCAAATCGGCATGAATCTGGAGCGTTTTCAGACAGATATGGCCGACCCCGCCATACTCGCCATCGTGAACGCAGAGCGTCAGGAAGGCCTTACCGCAGGCCTGAGTGCCACACCGACGCTGTTTATCAACGGCGTGATGGTGCAGGACGGGTACGATGTGGAGGGGCTGGCGGCACAGCTCGACCGTGCGCTCGCGGCCGCTGCCCCCTGACAAGATCGGTCGATCTTCACCGGGGCGCGCCCAACATAATCCAGGCTTCGATTTGCCGGACCTCTTCGTCGCTCATCGGCGGCACAGCTGACCACGGGGGTGGCATGCGCTGCTGTACGCCATCGAGCGGGTAATCGGGCAGAATGCGATGCAACAGCACCGAAGCTTCGGGCCGAAACGGCTTCACAAGCGGTAGCCCTGCAGAATGCTGTGACCGTGCGAATAGTGACTCCGTATCGAGCGGGGTCAGCATGCCGTCATTGTTGTGACAGGAGCCGCAACGAAATCGCAGAATCGCAGCGACACGTTCTGCCGAGGGAGCGACGGTTGGCCTGGGGTCAGGCACTGCAGGCAGGGCGGTAGCCCGTGTCAGCGGGTACCCGGCCCCGGCAAGCCGGACTTCGCGCCCATCGCGGGTCAGCACAGTCGTGTCACCAGACTCCAGCGTCCATTGCAGATCGGAACGGAGCGCCGCAAAAGGCTGCACGACGATCAGCCGACGCGTGGCCACCCAGACGATATCCGCCTGTACCGTGACCTGCCCCGCCCGAAAGCGAAAGGCCCCGTTCCATCGGGTCTCCGGTGCGGGCGCCTGAGCCAGGGCCATCAACAGAATGGGGCTTTCAGCGGTGCCCGACTCCGCCACGGCTTCGGGTTCAACCAGGAGCTCAGTGGGGACGTCACGCGGACTCAGGTCGGCCACGCAAGCCCAAAAACTGATCGCCATGGCGATTGCAAGGCCCGTAGCCCAGTGGCCCTCCGGGCTACGACCGACGTGACGAACAGTGAAATCAGAGGGTTGCAATATGTTCAGCTTTCAGAATACATGAAAGAGGCTGCCGAATAACGTGCTCATGCAGGACTTTTATGTAGTCGTTTCAGTTGACGCGGTACAGAGGCGGTGGCATAGGATCACGTCCCGTTGACGCTACGCGTGATGACATTGCCACGGCGCTCGGTTTTTTGCCGTGAAACCATTGGGATTGACCCCCGATTTTAGAGGAAGGACATGAATCTCACCCAGTTCTCGAAGTATCACCGGATCGTGATCGCCGGCATGATTTTCCTGATGTGCGCGCTCACCCTGTCGGCTTGCCGTCGCTACCCGAAGTGCAAGAAGGACAAGCACTGCCGTCGTTACATCGAGCGCGATCGCCAGACGAACCGACGCACCGGTGAGACCGCTCGCGTGGATGAGCCGTTCTGCGTGGATCGCCGCTGCCGTGAGTGCCGCGGTGACAACGACTGCGCCGCCGGCTTCGCGTGCCAGGACAACTACTGCGTGCGCAGTGGCCCGGCTCCGTGCCCGGAGAATCCGTGCCCGCCCGGTCAGGTTTGCCGCAACGGCGTCTGCGGACCGCAGTGCCTCAGCGATGCAGACTGCGCCGACCTGGGCCAGTTCTACTTCTGCCAGAACGGAACCTGCGTGCAGGGCGAGTGCAACACCGACGCCGACTGCCCCGAAAACCACCGCTGCGAGCGTCACTTCTGCGTCGCCATTCCCGAAGCGTGCGCTTCCGGAAACTTCCAGACCGTGTACTTCGACTTCGACGAGTCACGCATCCGCGCTGACCAGACGGCTACCATGCAGGACAACCGCGCATGCTTCGACCGTCGTGAAGGCAATGCTACCGTCGCAGGTCACTGCGATGAGCGCGGCACCGACGATTACAATCAGGCCCTCGGCCAGCGTCGTGCGAACGTCGTCCGTGACTGGTTCACCACCAACGGTGTTCCCGCTACTCGCCTGAACACGGTGTCGTACGGCGAGCAGCAGCCGGCTGCTCGCGGCTCCAACGAGAACGCCTGGCGCCAGAACCGCCGCGCAGAGACCAGCTGGCGCTAAGCCACTGACCTCGCCACGGCGTTGACCGAAGCCACCTTCACAGGTGGCTTTTTTCGTTTTGGTCTCCGCACCTCGACGCAAACGGGCGCCACTACCGCACGCGAGTTTTGCCACCCAGCCGCCGTTCGGCTACACACTCCGCGAGCTACACGCAGGAGATACCCGCATGATTCGTACCCACTCAACGCCTTCTACGCCGCCCCGAACCTCCTCTCGGCTGTTCGCCCTGCTCAGCATGCTGCCTGCGGCCCTCGCCTCGGTAGGCTGCTACCTCGCTGCCGATGGCAAGGACCTGGAGGTGCAGGTCACCACCATTCACGCCCGACAGGAAGAGTTCATCGCCGAGTTCGAGTCCGAGCGCACCCGCCTGACCGAGCTCGCGCTGCGCGCCGAGGAGAACATTACGCGACTGCAGAGTGCGCTGGATGAAGCACAGACGTTTCTGCAGCAGAATAACGCCAACCTTGGCGCCCGGGTCAGCGAGCTCGAAAACCAGATCAATACCCTGCGCGGACGCCTCGAAGAGGCTGAACACCTGCGCAATCAGCTCAACGAAGAGATCGTACTGCTCCGCTCCGAGCTGCAGATTCTGGCTGGCACCGGCGAAGAATAACCCGCCACCTGCGCGCCGTGCAGCACATGCGTCGCCCGGCATCGCCGCAACGACAAAAAGAGAAAAGCCCGACCGTGTAACAGCCGGGCTTCGCCGTCGCTCCCGCTACACGGGCAACG
>JAGWVZ010000092.1 GCA_018970625.1 Myxococcales bacterium
CCGGCGTCTTCGAGCCACCAGACGGCCTCCACATCATCGACCGCGTACAGCGCAGGCACGGGCAGGCCAAGGCCGGCCAACCAGTCCCGCGCAGCCAGAAAATCATCGGAAGGCGGTCCGGCCTCGTCCGCGATATTCGACGGAGGAGGGGTGAGCAGGGCAACCTCGGAGCGGCCCGCCACGAGGACGCGTGCATAACGACGCATCGACGCATGGCGCGGCAACAGATCAATGGAGTGGAGGTCGGCGCCGGGCCGCACAAGCGCGGCGCTTCGTTTTACGCGTTCGATCCACCAGTGGTCAGGGGGCATGGACATAACGGCTCGGGGTGAGAGATCGAGAGCGCCATAGCCGATCATGCCGCAAAATGCGAAGTTCCGGGCTTCGCGGCACTGGATGTGCATCCTGCATCGAAGTGCGTGCGTAACTGTAAAAGCGCGAACCGCCGGGTTTGCGCGCGCGGGTCTGCGATGACGTTGACCGGCTGTCATCAAACAGGTACCCGCGCCCGTGGCCCCTCAGGTGCAAAAGGCATGTTGGCAACGCTGATTCTCGTTACCTATTGCGCGGCGCTGAGTGTCCTTGTGACGCTCGCGTTGTATCGACTGCTGCTGACGGTGGTGTATCTGCGTCGGGGTGAAGAGCCGGGCCCTGCGGAGCTGCACGATTTTCCGCATGTGACGGTGCAGCTGCCGGTTTATAACGAGCGGTACGTGGTGGAGCGTCTGCTTCGGGCGACGGCCGCGCTGGATTATCCGCGCGAGCGACTGGATATTCAGCTGCTCGATGACTCAACCGATGGCTCGGTAGAGGTCGCTGCCCGGGTGATTGAGGCCCTTCGTGCGGAAGGTGTGCGCGTTGCACACCTCAGGCGTTCGGACCGTACCGGATACAAGGCCGGAGCGCTTCACTACGGCTTACAGCAGAGTACGAGCGAGTATTTTGCGGTCTTTGATGCTGATTTTGTGCCCGATCCGGGGTTCCTGAAGCGCTGTATCGGTTACTTTGCGAACGAACGGGTCGGAATGGTGCAGGCGCGCTGGGAGCATCTGAACCGACGCGAGAGTCTGCTGACACAGGCGCAGGCCGTGCTTCTGGACGGTCACTTTGTCGTCGAGCAGACGGCGCGCGCCCGTTCGCATCGTTTTCTGAACTTCAATGGAACGGCAGGCATCTGGCGGCGGTCGACCATCGTGCAGGCGGGTGGCTGGAGCCATGATACGCTCACCGAAGACCTGGACCTGAGCTATCGCGCGCAACTACAGGGGTGGGAGTTCCGGTACCTGACGGGTCTGGCGGCGCCGGCTGAGATTCCGACGGACGTGGCGAGCTTCAAGAGTCAGCAACACCGATGGGCGAAGGGCAGCATTGAGTGCCTTCGCAAACTTGCCCCCTCGGTGGCGCGCGCCGGGCGCAGTGTCGCGATACGTGGCGAGGGCCTGCTGCACCTGAGCGCCAATCTGGGCTATCCGTGCCTGCTGGCGGTGTCGATCCTGCTGCCCGTGGTGGTAGGGTTGCGGTCGTCGATGCGATTGCCGATGGCGACGTGGATCGACGTCGCGCTCTGCGCGCTGGGTTGCTCGGCTGTGTGGCTTTTCTACTGGGTGAGTCTTGAACGAACCGGGGTTGCGGCGGCCAGGCGTCCGATCCTGATCCTGTGGGCGCTGGTGGTGGATACAGGGATGGCCTGGCACAAATCGCTGGCCGTCTTCGAAGCGCTCATGGGGTACCGCACGGGATTCGTTCGCACGCCAAAGAGCGGCAGCACCGACCAGCAACCCACGCCATCAAAACCAGCAACTTACGTGACATCACGGCTTCGGGACGGGCTTGTCGAGTGTGTGCTCGCCTGTTGGTCGGCGCTGGGGGTTGGCCTGGCGTGGCAGAGCGGCCCGCAAGCACTACCAGCCCTGTTGTTTCTGGGCGGGTTTATGGTGGGCTACGGGTACATTGGTGGTCTGGCGCTCTGGGATGGCTGGCAGGCTGCCAGAGGAAGGCGATCGTTGGCTGCGTCAGCATGACGCTGGCGCCACGCCAGAAGCCTGAGGACCGATTCGCCAGCACAGCGTGGGTAACGCTCTGGCTGGCTGCCACGGCTGCAGGCATGGGGTGCCTGTACGCAGGTGCCGGCTGGTTGCGAGCCGGCGTGGTGTTGTTTTTCGCGGCGGCGGTCTTTCAGTGCGGCTGGCCGGCGGTGCGCGGTCCGCTGGTCGCGCGTCGGGTCATTCTGCTCGGCTCTGCGGTGGCACACCTGGTTTGCCTGTTGCTGCCTCCATGGCTGAGTGATGATCTTTATCGCTATCTGGTGGACGGTTCACTGGTGGCACAGGGGTACAATCCGTATGCATGGGCACCGTCATCACCGAAGTTGAGCGGACTTGTGCCAGCCTCGCACGTTCTGGTGAATCACCCCGGGCTGCACACGATCTATCCACCCGTGGCGCAGGCCGCATTCGGGCTGGTCTGTCTGGTGGCGGCGCACCCGCTGGCATGGAAGTCCGCGATGGCGGTCACCGTTTGGGGCATGGCGCTGTGGTGGTACCGCCGCGGTGAAGAGGACGCGTCGCTGCGACTGGTAAGCCATCCGCTGGTGCTGTTGGCGGCATCGTTGAATGGGCACGTGGATACGCTCGGGATCGCGCTGGTGACGGCCATTGTGGCGACGGGTCACAGCCGGTTCAGGTCCGGTCTGTGGATTGGACTCGCTGCCGGTGTGAAGCTGTTTCCGCTGGCTCTCGTTGCGCTGTGGCTACGACAGGGGGTTCGTACAACCGCGCTGGTGGGCACCGTGGCCGTCGCCTTGCTGGTGGGCAGTTATCTGCCCGTGTGGAGCGCGGGACCCAAGTCGTTCGGTTCGCTCGGCACGTACGCGGCGCACTGGGAGTACAATTCCGGACCCGCTGCGGTCGTGGGTGCAACGGTGCAAACCGGGTTGCGATGGCTTGAAGTGCGAGACCCGCTGGAAATACCGGCTACGCTCGACGGGACGGGCCGCCCTGCGATTCGTTACTTTGATGGCGTGGCCACCGAGGGGGTGTGGTGGACTCATCGGGAGCTGGGATTACGACTGGGCCGTGTGGCAGCCTTGATCGTTCTGCTGGGCGTTGCGCTGGCGAGCTGGAGGTACCGATGGCCGCCCGTTCGTTCCGCGGCGTGGTTGCTAACGGCCATCATCGTGATGTCGCCGACCGTGCATCCCTGGTACCTGCTGTGGGTCGTGCCGCTGGCGCTGCAGCCGAAGGCCCCGTTATGGCTGCGCTGGCTGTGCGCAGTGCACGTGCTTGGCTTCTGGTCTCCGGCGCAGGAGGCTGACCTCGGGGTGTGGCGCGACGAACTCTGGGTTCGCGTGGTTGTGTGGAGTTCGTGGGCAGGGGTCTGTGTCTGGTGCCTGACTGGCCACAGGGCGCAGCGCAGCACGCCAAGACCGCAGGCAGACAACGCAGAGAGTTTGTAGCGACCCGCAGGATGTGCATATCAACACGCTGCTTGTCACAAATTTTGACCATCGACCCGCAAGAGCCTAACTCTGGAACCTTGTAGAAGGCTTTTTCATCGAATTGTGGCCCTGCCGCGAGTACGCCTATGAATCTGTTTCGCATCGTCTTTCTGCTCATCACGCTCCTGTGCGGTGGACTGCTCGCGCTCACACAGCTGGCGCCTCCTGTTTTCGAAAACGAAACAAATCGTACGTTGACAAATCATGCGCAGGCCGAAGCCCGCACGCTGTGGCAAGCCGAGCAGGTAGCTGCCCTGCAGCGAGAACGTCTGGCAGCCAGCATCGCCAGCTCGGCAGCCTTGCAGGCAGCGCTGGAGCCACCGCCGGGTAGCCCGCCGATCGAGCCTTCGCGTCTGCAGAGCGTGTTTCGTGCGGTTGTCGACGAAGCACTTCGCGCGCAGCACACGCCGTTCACCCTGCTCACGCTGGTGGGCGCCGACGGGACCAACCAGATCCCGGTGTCGGAGCGTGGGGTGATCAACATGGAAGAGTGGATCGCCGAGTCTCTGGTCTCAGAGGCGATGGAATCGCGCGCGGTGGTGCATCACGCATTCAGCATCAACGGCCGCCTGTTTCTTTCGACCGCTGTTCCCGTGCGCGGCTCCGGCGGCAGTGTGCCGGGGGCGGTATTGCTGGTGCTGGAATACGATGCCTCGATTGCGGCGAGCCGTCAGTCGAGCGTGAATGCCCAGATCGCGTATTTCGCGCAGCTGGACATCGCGGCCGATACCATCGCGGATGAAATGCTGCGCGAGCCGGTGCGGGCTTTTGTTCGCCGGGTAAATGAGGGCCGTCTGGGTGCCCCGGGCAGTGGCGGCATACCCGAAGATGTGCGCTATCGACCGGGCGACGCTGTAGGCATGGGGTCGGGAAGCGACCGGATGGCCGTCATGGTTCCCATCAGCCTGCAGATTGGAAATAGCACGCGCGCAACGGCGATGGACTTTGCAGCCGTGGTCATCGTTGACGGTGCCTGGCCGCCCTCAACTTTGTTGGAGTACATTGTGGAAGGGCATGGATTGGAAGCCGGTAACCTGACCTTCTGGACATTCCTCGCGTTGGCACTGGCCCTGTATTTCATTGCCTTGTTCATTCACGACGCATTTCTGGGGATCGCGCTGGATCGACTCGGCGCTGCCATCGAGGCCAATGCCCAGTCCAATTCCCCGCATTCCATTGACGCCAGACAACACCCCAGCTGGCTGCGCTCGCTGGTGTCACGCGTGAACATTCTCATCGAAGAATATCGCTCCAAGGCCAGCGTGGCTCGTCGCGCCCGCGAAGAAGCCGAGCAGATCAAGGAACACGTCGAGGCAGTCACTGGCACTCCGGCTCCCGGCATAACAGCGCGGCGCCAGAGTGACACCGGCTCCGTACCTTCCGTTGGCCCCGTAAGGCGCGCCGCGAGTACCGGCTCCGTGCCTGCCATTCCGCTGCATCCGCGTCCTGAGATGGGGTTTGCTGAACCCGCATCGAACCCTGCCGATGAGGCCCAGTTACCCCAGCCTTTCGGCGCATCGGGCGCCCTGCCTACGGGACTGGGTCACGCCAACACCGAAGCGCTTCCAGCGATCGGTGCAATCGCGACGACCGAGGTATCTGCAGCTTCGCGCACGCAAACGACCCCCGCCGAACCACCGATTGCTGTATCCGGGTTTGGCAGCGGCGGCATCGACCTCGGCAAGGCCGAAGATGGGGCGTCGGCCAGTCCGGTACGCACCTCGAAACTGATGGACGACGGTCCCGTACATAGCGGTGCCGAAGCATTACCCGATCAGGCGCCGATGGAGTTTGATGGCCTGTTCATGACAGGGCAGTTCTCGCTCACAAAGCTCGCGACCGTTCCCGCGAAAGAAGCGGCGCAGCCTTCTGACTCCCCCGCCGACTCCCCCGCCGACTCCCCTGCCCTGCCCACCGCACCAGTGGCGGCGACCGCACCCCCGCTGTCAGCACCGGGCGACGCGTCTCTGGACACCACCGCTGGCGCGCAAGCCTCGTATGCCACACTTGCAGAAGGGTCTTCTGCAGCGCAGGCGCCGAGGGCACGCACGCCGTTCATGACCGATGTTGCGGGCCAGCCCGCAGCAAGTACCACCGAGTCGTCGGGCGTGTCGGCCCTCATCAACAGCATCATGACAGACCGCGCTGCCGGTCAGGACGCGGGTGCGTCCTCAGCATCTACCGGAAGCTGGCATGCCGCTCACGCAGACGACGCAAGCGCTCAGGGTAGCGTCTCGCCCGCGTTGGTCGCAGCTTCGACCCCGGCAGCAGAGAACGGCGGCCCTTCGTCTGCCCCCCCCGAAACCGCGACACAGGCCAGTTCGGCCCACCCGGCGCTATTGGTGGACGCTAACGCCGTCGGCACCCACGAAGAGTTGTCGTTGCCCGAGCCGCCCGCCGATGACGACCGCGGAGAATCGCTCTCGGACGATATGCTCGCCGCGCTGGACGCCATGAACGCGAAAAACGAGCGGCAAGACGAGCTACCGGCACCGCCGGAGCCGAACGCACAAACCCGACCGCCCGTCATTCCGGTTCCGCCCTCACACCTGTCGTCCTCCGCGCCTTCTCGCGCAGCAGACGACGCCGCAGCAAGTGCCCAGAGCGGGCCACCCTCCAGTCATACTGACGCCCTGCTCAGCCGAGCGGAAGAACAGATGCGCAAACTCAGCACCGGCGACGATGAGACGTTCCTTCTTTACGGGGAGTTTATCGCCGCCCGCCGTAAATGCGGAGAGAGCACCGCCGAGCTTACGTTCGAGAAGTTCAAACAGAAGCTTGAACGAAGCCGTGAGCAGCTCAGGGAACGCTACCAGACCGCCCGAATCGATTTCACGGTGGAAATCGTTGAGAACCGCGCCACACTGAAGGCGCGTCCTCAGCGCGACTAGAGGAAGACCGGTCAGCGCGCGAAACCAGGCAGGACGGCCATCGCGCGACTTCTTCGTCCCCGAAACGCGGCCGGCATCACACCTTCTTCTGCCAGAAACCCAGCGTCCACCGGTCCTTGCGAGCCGCTTCCGTGAAGCCAAGCACGCTGGCGAGCTGTCGTTGAGCCGAGCGCAGCGACTCATCCAGCGTCAGCGGGTCTGGCGTCAGCAGCACCCTCACGCCGTGGTCCATTCGCAGGACCTCACCCGGCAGATCAGCCAGCTCCGGGTGCCCCAGCCGCTCAAGCACTGGCGCTCCCGTGAATGACCACCAGGTAGCACAGTAGCGGTACTCACCACGGCTGACCTCCCGTCCCGGGCGATCCTCACCCAGGCTCTCGGCATCCACACCAAATCCGGCATGCAGCAGCGCCGGCAGAGCGCAGTTCTGAATCGCGTGGTCGTCCGTCTCATGCGCATGAGCGTCCACTGGGGCCAGTTTTGCACACCAGGTGTCGGCCCAGGCCACGAAGCGTGACGGAAACGCGGGATCCACAAATCGTTCTCGAGCCAGACGAAGCTCGATCTGCGTCACAAAGACACCGCTGTAGGGGTGCGAAGCCGCGTTCACCTCCAGCCAGTCCTGAAAACCTCCGACGCTCTCCGCGGCGTTCCACCGCCTCCGAAGACGTCGGTTTGTGCCCTGCCCCAGCCACTCGATGGACAATTCATGGGCCACCTCTGCCCACGGGCGAATCCGTGCATCACGCTCCAGCAGATCCAGACTGGTGTCCCAGCGCAGGCCAGCCAGATCCTCAAGCGACGCGAGCAGTGCGAGGATGGTCCCGTCGTCAGCGACGTCGGCGTGCGTGGACAGCTTGATGAAAAACGAAGGTTCGCGAAGTCGCACAAGGCCTCCTAGCGGCACCGTGTGTATGTGGGCATCATAGCCGCGGGCTACCGATTCACCAGCCTGTCCAGCTGCTCGGTTCGCTCCTGCTGCACATCCGAGATGCGCAAGCGCTGTGTTCGGAGCGCAGGAATCACCAGGTCCGACTCGATAAGCCACGTTGTGGTCGTAAGCCATTCATATGAGCCCAGCTCGTCCGCTGCCTGCAAAACACTCGCGATTGTGCGCCAGCTGGCACCCGGCGCATCGAAATGTCCGATCGGTTGGCCCAGCACTGCCGCCCACGACCAGACCCACGCCATTCGCGTCTCGACCCCGTCCTGCTGAAACACCAGCTGGCCATGCAATTCGCCACGCTCGCCGACAGACGGGAGCACGTTCAACGGGGGCTCGAAGCGAACCTGACGGATGGGCGTCTCGATCGCGCGCAGCGCGAGTCCAGCCTCGTCACATTGCCAGAACTCACGTCCGGTCTGCAGCCCTCGATCATCACGCAACTCAAAAGTGGCCTCAAACCGCACGACCCCGTCGCCCGACGCGACCCGCACGATCGCACGTTCCGAGACACCTTCGGACTCATCGGCGACCGAGTGATCGCCCACGGCCGGCTCGGCCGTCCACGCCAGAACACCGCCAACCAGCGGAGGCGTTACATACCATGCCTCCACACCACGCTCAACCATCGCCTCCAGATCCCATGGACAAAGCGATCGCTGAATCGATGGCGCCGCAGGGACAATGGGCACAGGGTCCAGCGGGGAGCGCGTCGCCGAAGAACCGCCACAAGCGACCAGCGCGCGCATAAAACCGAATACAGAACAAGCACTTACACAAAAAATTAGCAGGTGGCGACACGAACTCGTAGTCGGCATGAGCCACCTCACAGCGGGGGCCCGGCAGCTGGTCCCGGCGTCAAATCCAGTCGAATCGAGGCCCCGGTGCCAGCAGGCTGGGATGACGCGTCAGACGAGGGCGCCGGCACCGAACCATCCTCCGCGCTCGCAGGCGGCGTCGAGCCTTCCCCCTCCAACGCAACTTCCCCCGAGCCCGCGCTCGCTCCACTCCCTTCAACGACGGTGGCTGCCGTCACGCTCGGCGGTTCTTCTGCGCGCGCATATACCAGCGCCTCGGCCCCCTCGAGCCGGAAGGAATCCGCCGTCACGCCTACCAACGCGAGCCGGGTGCCCTGCCCCGACTCCTGCGAAAGGCGAAGCACGCGGGTATCAGCCACAGACGACTCAAGCGTCCATGTTCCCGACGCGGTGACCTGCTCCCGCACCAGACGCTCCCACGAGCCTTCACCAAATCGGTACCCCAGGCTGACCGACGTATCACCCGCCGTGTAGGAGTGAACGAAGCGCCCCACAGGAATCGCGCCCTGCGGCAGCGCCACGGGCCCTTGCCCGGCAGCCTCGGAGCCGTCGCCAGACCCCTCATCCGCACCGGTGCCTTCGACGATCGTCCACGACGGCGTCCCTTCTGACTCAGGCGAGGCGTCCTGACCACAGCTCGACAACGCAGCGACAAGTGTCATCACCGCCAGACACGCAAGCGGGCTGCGTTGAACACGACCTTCTATCATGTCGGTATCACTCCTCATTCCGTTCATCGGCGAGCGCCGTGCGTCGCAACCACACGCCCGGCATCGTGTCCAGCTGCATGGAGCTTCCATCGGGCGCCATCGTCGCCCACCAGGTGGCAGGACCATCGGCCAGCATCACTACGATGCAAATACGATCATCAACACGTCGACTGACGGTCCACGCCGTCGCCTCGAACGCAGGACCCACCGACAGCCGTCCGTCGGCGCGAAACTCCATGGCGATCACCCCCGTCGTCACACCGGCGGGAGCATCCACCACCCAGTGCCCCACCAGCGCCGGATCGGGCATCCACGAGCCTTCCAGCGCATCGGACGATTCACTCACACACCCCTGCGACAACCCGCTCAGGATCAGGGCGGCGGTCACGGAGCGCATCCGACGAAAAACACGACGGCGGTCGCTCGCTGACCACGTGGGCCGCGTCGCACAAGGCAGCACAGCCATCGCAGCTGCTTCTGGAAACCTGAACACCATGCGCGCAGCTTCATCGCCTGCGCCCCTGTGTCAACCTGCAGGTGCACCTCGCTGGTGTTCACACCAGAAAACAGAACGCCCACCGACGGTGCTTCGGTGAATCCATCGACCTGCTGTGTCCAGCTCACCCAGGCGACCATAGACAGCAAATCGGCCCGGGATATCGTTGCCGTCCTGCACCCACGCGATCGAACCCTGCAGCAGCGCGGCTTCCTCTTCTCGCACAGAGCTGTCGGCAAAGGTCCACAAATGCTCGGCTATCCGGTTCCATTCATCGCCGTTGACCTCGCAGGCGGGAAGCGCCGGATGCACGCCAGCCCACCAGAGCGCCTCATTGGCCATGATGTTGCCCACGCCAGCGACGACCGTCTGGTCCAGCAGCACGGCATGCACCGCGCGACGTGAGCCGCGCGCTCTCGATTGAAGGACGTCACCCGACAGGCGCGTGGGCCAGGGCTCTGGCACTTCGCCGTCAGGACGCAGCGCCGCCCGTAGCTCTTGCCAGGGCCCAGCAAGCAGTCCGCCAAACCGGCGAGGGTCCACGAACGATAGTCGCTCAACCCGTCCGCTTGCAGCGTCCTGGGCTTCGAGCCAGAATCGCACATGGCGCTGTTCGGCTCCGTGAACCCAGCGCCCGGT
>JAGWVZ010000093.1 GCA_018970625.1 Myxococcales bacterium
GGGTTGCGATGGGTCTGGGTAGCGAAGAGAAGGCGATTGATTCGCTGCGGCGGGTTGTTCGTGCGAAGAAGACCGATGAGCAGGCGAGCTCCCTGCTACGAGCCATCTTCCTGAATGGAGAGAAGTGGAACGAGCTGGCAGGGTTGTTGAAGACTGACGCGGCGGCGGTGCCTAACCACGAGCCGATGCGCAAGGCGCTGATGCTTCGTGAGTTGATTCACGTCTATCGCGATCATCTTCAGCAAGACCTGATGGTCGTGTCGACGTACCAGGCGTTGCTCGAAGTGCAGCCAAGAGACGTGGCGACGATCGACCTGCTGGCGGCGAAGTTGCGTGAGCTGAGCCGATTCCCTGACCTGGTCGAGGTGCTCAAGAAGAAGGCCGACGTTACCGATGATGCCGGTGCCCGAATTGGCATCCTGGAAGAGGTGGCTCGCCTGTATGTGGAGAAGTTCAATAATCAGGCCGAGGCCATCAAGGCCTATGAAGAGATTCTCCGGCTTGATTCATCTCGCCACGAGGCGCTGATTGCGCTCGAAGATGCGTACGACAAACGGCGCGAATGGGACAAACTGATCGAGGTGAAGCGTCGTCTGATGGAGCAGACGTCCGATGTTGCTCGTCAGGCGGCTTTAATGCGCGAGGCTGCCGAGATTGCAGCGACCCGCAAGCGCGACATTCCCGGCTCGGTCGTGTTGTGGAACGAGGTGCTCTCGATCTCGCCCGGCGATTTGACGGCACTGACGGCTCTGGAGCAAATCTACGAGCGCGAGAAACAATTTGAACCGCTGGCCGATGTGCTTCAGCAGCGCGTCGATTTGGTCAGTGATTCGAAGGACCGCGCGGCAGCGTTGCTGAAGCTGGGTATGATCAGCGGCGACAAGCTGGGTCGAACGCAGCAGGCTCTCTCGGCGTGGGAGCAACTGTTGTTGCTGGAGCCCGAAAACTTCAGGGCTCGTGATGCGGTACGAAAGGGGTACGTGGAGTTGGAGCGGTGGGATGACCTTGAGTCATTCTATGCGCGCGACAACCAGTGGGCCGAGTACGTGCGTCAGGTCGAGAGTCACGCGGGCAGTGTTTCGGGCGATGCGCTGAAGATCGATCTCCTTCAGCGCGCAGCGCGGGTATGGGAGGATCACCTGGGTGATGCGAGCCGTGCGGTGAAGAATCTGGAGAAGATTCTGAGCATCGATGCGGACAATGAGGATGCGGCTCGCCGGCTTATGCCCACGTACCGCGAGCGAGGTGACTTCAAGCGCCTGTCTGGCATTCTGGAGATCGTGCTGGCGCATGAGTCCGAAGCGGGAGCTCGCTTCTCGCTGCAAACCGAGCTGGCTCGGTTGCACGTGGACAAACTTCGCGACGACGCCGGCGCTGTTCGTTGGTTCGGCGCGGCCTTGCTGGAGCAGCCGCATCGCACGGAAATTCTGGACGAGTTGGAGGCTTCAGGCGAGCGCGCACATGTCTGGCCTGAGGTAGAGCGTCTGTTTGACGATGCCCGCCAGCAGCTATCCGGCGATGGCTCCAGGCTGTCGGAGTGGTTCGATCTGACGCTGCGTCTGGGTTCGATTCTGGACCGACAGCTGGACCGCCCTGAAGACGCGCTGTCGTGTTATGACGAGGTGCTCGCGCGTGATCCGGTGCAACCTGTGGCGCTGGATGCCAAGGACAACATCTTTACCCGTCTGGGCCGTTGGGATGATCTGCTCGACGTGGTGGTGTCCAAGCTGGACCGCGAAACGGTTACCGTGGAGCGCATTGCTCTTCTGGAGCGCATCAGCGTCATTCATGAGGATTTCCGCGATGACATCGCCTCGGCGATCAATAGTTGGCGCGAGATCCTGAGTCTGGATCAGGGGAACCTGGGGGCGCTGAGTGCGCTTGCCCGCCTGTATCGCGCGACGGGCGATTTCGCGGAGCTGGCAGATGTACTGCGCGAGTTGATTGGGTTGCACCCGCGCGACCAGCACGCAAGTCGCTGGACCTCTCTGAACGTCGAGCTTGCTGAAGTTCAGTTGGAACAGCTCGAACAATACGTCGACGCTGTAGAGACCCTGCGGCACGTCGTGAGTTTTGACGCAGCGCATCCGGGTGCTCGCGCCCTGCTGGAGTCTTTGCTTGCGTCGAACGAGGATCAGCGACTGGAGGTCGCACGTATTCTGGAACCGCTGTACGAGTCCGAAGGTCAATGGGCTCGGCTGGTCGAGGTTCTTGAAACGGAACTGCTTTCGGACCGGAGCGTGGACGAGCAGGTGTCGCGTCTCTCCCGAATCGGTGATGTCCACTTCTCGAAGTTGACGAATCTGGAAGCTGCGACCGACGCCTACAGTCGGCTGCTTCATCTGCGCGCCTCAGACACGACCTCTCGTGAACGTCTGGAATGGATCGCCGAGCAGGGCGGTACGTGGTCTGAGTTGCTCGCGCTGTACGAGTCGCTGATTGATGAACAGGCGTATCAGGGAGCCGAGGGTCAGGCGCAGGCGATCGCATTTGCAGAGCGTGCCTCTTCTTTCTGGGATGAGAAGCTCTCCGATGTGGTGGAAGCGATTCGTCTGCAGCGCCGCATTCTGGAACTGTCTCCGCTTCGTGGCGTGACCCTTGCCAAGCTGGATGATCTGCTCACCCGGGCGGGCGCCTGGGAGGACCTGCTGTCAAATTGCCAGGAACGACTTCAGATTACGGATGAGCCGGAACGCCGTCGCGCCATCCACTGGCAGGCAGCGGGTATTTACGAGAGTCATCTGGGCGATTTGTCCTCAGCGATCGGAGAGTACGAGCAGGTACTGTCGATTTCTGCGAACGACCCCGAGGCGCTTGAGTCCCTGGACCGCCTGCACGGCGCGACGGAAGACGCGGTTGCTCAAGCCTCGATCATTGAGCGACGCGTGGCGATTTCGGAGGATGGCTCACAGGAGCAGCTGTCTCTGTTGAACCGCCTTGCCGAAGTGTTTGAGGAGCGCATTGGTGACGTGCCCCGCGCCATTGCTGTGCTGCAGCGGATTCTGGCGCTGTCGCCGGAGAACTCCGCCGCCCTGAATCGTCTGCGGGAGGAGCTCTCCAACGAGGACTATGCGATTCTTGCAGCTGACATTCTGGAGCCGCTGTATGAGTCGCAGCGTCTCTGGATCGAGCTGGTCGAGGTGTTGGAAGTTCGACTGCAGTACGCCACTGACGCGAGCGCACGTCGGTCGCAGTTCATGCGGCTGGCCGAGCTGCACGAGCAGGAGCTGGGTTCGTCTTCTGCAGCGTACCTCGTTCTGGAACGTGCGCTGGGTGAGTTTCTGTCCGATGCCGACATTCTCGCGAGCAGTTATCGACTGGCCGCCGAACTTGGCGTGTTCCAGTCTCTCGCGGATCGGCTGGAAGCACTCGCTGACGAGAGCTCTGACAGCTCGGAAGCCCGAAACACGCTGGTTCGGGTGGCGAAAATTCGTGACGAGCAACAGGGAGAACTCGAAGCGGCAGTTCAGCTTTGGGAACGCGTGCTTGATTACGACGCGCTGGACGTTGAGGCGCTGGATGCGCTGGAGCGGCTTCACGGCTTGCGTCATGCCTGGGGGCCCCTGGTTGAAGTTCTGTTGCGCAAAGCGGAGCTTCCTTCGGGGCTTGGCGATGTCAGTGCACGAATCGGACTTCTTTTCCGGGCGGCATCTCTCTACGAAGAGAAGCTGGATCAGGCGGCGAACGCCATCGAAGTCCTTCAGCAGATTCTGCAGGTAGAACCGTCCAACGAGCTCGCGATATCGCATCTGGAGCGGCTCTACACGGCGACGGGTGCGTGGGAAGAGCTCGTTGAGATCTATCACCGCAAGCTTCAGCTGATTTCGGATGCGGCGGGCCAGCGAGAGCTGTACGCGACTCTGGGCCGCGTGCTGGAGACGGAGTTGGACGACGCAGACCGTGCGATCGTCGCTTACCGTAGCCTTCTGGGTCTGGATAAGAGTGATCTGGTCGCTCTTCGTTCGCTTGAGCGTTTGTACACACAGACCGAAAACTGGCAGGAACTTCAGGAGGTTCTGCAAACAGAAGCCGAGTTGCTGGGCGATAGGCCCGAGGCGCTTGTGCTGCGGAACCGAGTGGGTCGACTGTACGAACATGAATTGATGAACCCGGCAGCTGCGGTCGACACCTACCGGGCTGTGATAGCGGATGATCGGTCCAACGCAGAGGCTCGCAACGCGCTGTTCGCCATGGTTCAACGTGGCGAGGCGCCGCGTGAAGGGTACGAGATTCTGGAGCCGATCTTCCGGTCAGAGGGCGTGTACAATCTACTGGTCGAACTCGACCGCGTGATGGTCACGGTTGAAGACTCTGCTGAACGGCGGCGTGCGCTCTATGTGGATATCGCCGAGGTGTGCGAGCGCCATCTGGGGGATGCCGCAGGCGCATGGTTGGCGTACGCGGATGGTCTGCGCGAGGTGGCACGTCTGGCGGAGGTCATCGAGGTTCAGCGTCTTGCGAGCGATCTTGGTTGTTGGTCGCAGACGGTGGAGCTGTTTCTGGAGCTCTGGGACGCGCAGAGCGACCCCACGCTGCGAACGGAGCTCGGCCTTCGCGTCGCCGATATGTACGAGCTGCAGCTGGGCGATGTGGAAAAGGCTGTCGAAGCCTATGGCCGCGTGCACGACGAAAACCCGACAGAGGCGAAGGCACTTGCCGCTCTGGATCGTCTGTACCTTCAGACCGAACAGTACACTGCGCTGGCCGAGGTGCTTGGCAAGCGCATCGCCGCGTCGTCCGGACTGGAGCAGGGCGTCGAGTTGCGAATGCGACTGGCTGAGCTGTACGCAGGCGAGTTGGAGTCTCCGGTCGATGCTATTTCGGCCTGGCGCGACCTGCTGATGGTCGATCCGCGTAACGAATCTGCGCTCGGCTCATTGGAGCGTATGGCGGCTGCGGGCGAGGAGACCGCTGAGATCGCCGGGATTCTGGAGCCGGCATTCCGCCAGTTTGGCATGTGGGAGCGGCTCGCCAGTCTGTACAAGGCACGCATCGCGAACGCTGATGGGCCCGATGAGCGTTATCGTCTTTGGCTGGAGCTGGCGGACGTTCAGGAAACGTCGCTGCATAACCCGTCCGCGACACTCGACGCCGTTGGCAACGCGCTGATGGAGCAGCCTGGCGATGCGGGTCTGAAGGCACGTATCGAAGAGCTGGGTGAATCGACCGGCGATTGGTCTCGTGTGGTCAACATTCTCTCGGCCGCGCTGGCCACCGATGCGTCCGATACGGACCGATTTGACCTCGCGATGCGCCTCGCCGCTGTTCGTGACAGCCGTCTGGGTGACGCTGTGGGCGCGGAAGAGGCGTATCAGGAAGCGTTGCTGGTCGACGAGGCGTCGGAACCCGCGCTGCGAGCGCTGGATCGATTGATGACGGCGCGTGCCGCGTGGGCCGACCTTGTGGGAGTGCTCGGGCGTTTGCGCGAAGTGGTGTACACACCGCCGGAGCTCGTATCTCTGACGTTCCGTCAGGCTACGATTCAAGAGGAGCAGCTCGGCGATCTTCAGGCGGCTATTCAGACCTATCAGGACGTTCTGGATACAGACCCGATGCATGCGGCATCGCTGGCGGCGCTGGTGCGTCTGTATGCGCGTCTCGAGGACTGGAAGTCGCTGTTCGACACCTACGAGCGTCAGGCCGAGCTGGCATCGGTGGACGCAGATCGCAGCGCCGTCCTTGAGAAGATGGCGGTGCTTGCGACCGACCGTCTGGACAGGACGGACGACGCCATCGACCTCTGGCGTCGGGTGCTGGACCTTCGAGGCGGAGCCGACTGGAATGCGCTGCAACAGCTGACGGTGCTGTACCGGGCGGCCGAGCAACACAACGACCTCGTCGAGATACTGGATCGTCAGATCGGACTGGCATCTGATGATGCGACCCGGGCTCAGCTTCTGCAGGAAGCGGGTTACCTGTGGGCCGAGGTGCTCGACAATCAGGACGCTGCGATCGAGCGCTACCAGCGGGTGCTTGAGCTCATCGAGGACGAACCGTCAGCGCTTACCGCCCTGCGATTGCTCTACGACCGGACATCGCAGTACGAGCCGTTTGTGAAGACGGTCGAGCGTATGCTCGAGCTCGGCCTTGTCCCAGCGGACGAGCAGGCGAGCGTATTCGAGCAGGTCGGTACGATCTACACGGACATCCTGAATCGCCACGAGAAGGCGGTCTGGGCCTGGAACCGCCTGCTGTCTGTGCAGCCCGGACAACTGGACGCGCTGGATCGTCTGGACGCTCTGCATACGCAGGCCCGGGAATTCAAACCGCTGATTGCGGTGCTGGAGCAGCGTCTGGCCATCCTTTCCGACGACGTCGAACGGACGGACCTGTTGAAGCGCATTGCGGGGATCTGGCTCAACGAGCTTCAGAGCCCCGGCGACGCCGCAGACGCTTACAACCGGGTGCTCGACATCGACCTGCTCGACTTCGATGCGGGCGCTGCGTACGAAGCGCTGCTGATTCAGCTGGAGCGTTGGGACGATCTCGTTGCCCTTTCTCTGGACAGGGCAGATGCGCTCAGCGACGTCTGGGAGCGTCGTCAGGAGTACATCAAAGCCGCTCAGGTGGCGGAGCAGCGGCAACACAAGGCCGATGCTGCCTTCCTTCTGGTTCAGAAGGCTGCCATGGAGAGCCCGGCCGACGAGGAATTGCACGCTGAACTCGAGCGCCTCGCTGGCGTGACGAACAAGCACGCAGAGTTGGCCGAGACCTATCGAAATCTGCTTACCCGGATGGCAGGTGACCCGAACCAGGACGTCAAGGCTCGACTGCCTCTGCTTCTGGCAATCGGTGCGATTCAGGATGGGGCTCTTCGGCGCCCTGAGCTCGCCGAGCCGTTCTACCTGCAGGCACTCGATCTGGACGCTGAGAATGAGAAGGCACTGGCTGCGCTGGAGTCCATTTATGAGCGCACAGAAGACTGGGAACAGCTGGTGTGGGTGCTCAAGCGTCGGGCTACACTGGCGTTCGACTCCCGTGATCAGGCTGCGCATTATCTTCGGATCGGTGCTCTGTATGAAGGCTATCTGGCCGATTTGACCGAAGCCACGGAAGCGTATCGCATGGTGATTCGTCTCGACGACACCGACGCGGGCGCACTCGGGGCGCTGGAGCGTATCTATGCTGCGCAGTCGCTGTGGCGTGAATTGATCGAAATCCTCGAACTGCGTGCCGCCGTCACCTACGAACCGGCGCCGCTCAGCGAACTTCGCTTCCGTATCGCAGGCATCTGGCATCGCCAACTCGCCAACCATGAGCGGGCGATTGAAGCCTACAAGGATGTGCTGGGTATCAAGCCCGATGACCAGCCGTCTCTGCTTGCCCTTGAAGAGCTTTACGGCGCGCTGGAGAAGTGGGACCGCTACCTGGATGTGCTGGAACAGCGCCTGAACCTGACGTCGGAGACAAAAGAGCGAAAGGCGATTCTGTTCCGAACAGCCGAGGTGCACGAGACCCGTTTCGATGACATCGACCGGGCCGTGGACGCGCTCAATATGGTTCTTTTAGCCGATCCGGCAGACCTGCAGGCGATTGAGAGCCTGGAGCGACTGTATAGCGACAATCAGCGTTTTCATGAGCTCGTCGATACGTACGAACGGCACGTCGGGGTGGTCACCGATGACGAAACCCGGGCGGCGGTACTCGCAGCCATGGGCCGCACGATCGTGGAGGAGCTGCAGGATGTTTACCGGGGTGTTGCGATCTACTCGCGCATTCTCGAGTTCGACGCCGATAACTTCGTAGCGCTGGAACGACTGGGACAGCTGTACGAGGAACTTGGGGATGCCCGTAAGGCGATCGAGATGTACGAGCGCCTTGCCGAGATCGCTCCATCGCTGGCTCGCCGTGCTGAACTGCTGCATCGTGCCGGCGAGTTGTACGAAGGCGAGTTGGGTGACAGCGACACGGCGGAACAGCGCTATCGTGCCGTTCTTCAGCTGGACGAGACGTTCATCCCGTCCATGCAGGCTCTTCAGCGCGTCTACATGACCCGTGAGGCATGGCTCGACGCCATCGAGATGATTGAGGCGCAGATCGAGTACACGCGCGACCTGAGTCATCGTTCACTTCTGCTGGTAGCCATCGGTCAGTTGAACGAAGACCAGATGGGCAACGCACCCGCTGCTCAACGGCGTTTCGAGGAGGCGCTGGAGCTTGATCCCTCCAACGTGCTTGCCGCGGAGCCACTCGCACGCATGTACTTCGACGACCGGAAGTGGGAGCGCGCCAAGTCGTGTCTCGATCTCCTCGTCGGCAGCGATGCGTACGAGAAGGACGACGCGACGTTGTCGGTGCTGTACACGCAGCTGGGTCGGGTAAACGAAGAGCTGACGTTCGATGAGGACGCGCAGCGTTGGTACGAACGCACACGACGCCTTCAGACGGGTAGCCCCGAGGCCCTTCTGGGTCTCGCCCGCATCCTGCGCCGAATCGGTCGTCTGCAGGATGCCTACGCCCTGAACATGGAGGTCGTCACCAGCTATGCCTCTTCGTTGTCTTCGGCGGAAAACGCGGCGTTACTGTTTCAGTGCGCCGAAATCATGGCCGAGCTCGGTCAGGCCGACGAGTCTCAGTCACTCTTCGAGAAGGTCCTCGAAATCGATCCCCGCCACATGCCGTCGCTCAAGCGTCTCGTCGCTGTTGTCGAGACGACCGGTGACCCGCGTCGTATCGCCGAGGCCAAGTATCGTCTGCAGGAAGTCACCGAAGACCCGCTGGCTCGATTGTCACTGCTGACTCAGGTCGGCGACGCATGGATGACGGCTGGCGAGCTCAAGTCCGCCGAGCGGGCGTACCGCGAGGCAATACGAATCGACTCCGACTCCAGGGCGGTGCTCACGAAGCTCCTCAAAGTGTACCTTACCGGTGAACAGTGGGAACCTGCGTGCGAGGTGCTTGGCCTACTCGCCAAATCCGAGGCCGATTCCACCCGGCAGGCCTACTACCTGTTCACCATTGGAACGATCTTCCGTGACCAGCTGTCCAATCCGTCGCAAGCGCTGGAGTTCTTCAACGCAGCGCTCGACCGTGACCCGTTCTACGGCGATGGCGGAGCGTTCGAGGCCATCGACAAACTGGTCACTGAAGCGCGTGACTGGAATACGCAGGAACGTGAGTACCGTCGCATGCTTGCGCGTGTCGCCAATCTGACAACGACTCAGGCTGAGACCATGAAGTTCGTTCTGGCGCAGGCGCTCGGCGAAATCTATCGGTCGCGCATCGGCGACCTCGACAAGGCGATAGACGCATTCCGTTTGGCGCTCAGCATGCAGCCCGACAATGAAAGCCTGATGAGCTCCCTCGCGGAACTCTATGACAGGCAGGGCATTCAGGGGCCCGAGCTGGTGACGTTGCACCAGCAGATTCTCGCCGTGAAGCCGTTGAGGGTCGACAGTTATCACACCCTCTACAATGCGTATCGGCGGAACAAGGACTTTGACAAGGCCTGGTGTGTCTCCTCCGTCCTCACCTTTGTGCAGCGTCAGACACCCGAGGAAGACCAGTACTTCAAGCGGTACCACACACCGCAGGTACCCCGCGCAAAGCGGGGTGTCAGCGATGACCTGTGGAACCTGCTCGTGCACCCCGATGCGGACCCGATGATCTCCCGAATCTTCGGCATCATCGCGCCAGCGCTGCGTGAAGAGTACTCCAACGATCTCAAGCGCTGGAATATCAACAAGCGCCGCGACAAGCTGGAGCTCAACCAGCCCATGCCGCTGACGACGATGCTGACCTATGTGTTTGAACGCCTTGGTGTTTCTCCCATGGCGGTCTACACGACCACCGCTTTCGACGGTCTGTTCAACGGCAACATGGAGCCTCCATCTCTTGTTGCCGGCGGCAATCTTCTGCAGGGTCGAAGTGAGCGTGAGCTGGCCTTCATCTGCTCGAAGATGGTCACCACCTGCCGCTCCGAATACTATCTTGGCTCCGCGTTCAACTCGACGGACGCCCTGAAAATCTTCTTCTATGCCGCCCTCGCG
>JAGWVZ010000865.1 GCA_018970625.1 Myxococcales bacterium
CCTGCATCTCACGGAAGATCTTCTTCTTCAGGTCCGCGTTCTCGGTGGCCGCCTCCACCACCCACTCCGCGCCCCGCGCGTCACCCATGGAAGTCACATAGGAGATGCGGCTCAGGGCAGCGTCCGCATCGGCACGGGAGATCTTCTGCTTTTCGACAGCGCGATCGAGCGTCTTGCGGTGATACGCCTTCGCACGCTCGAGCTGCTCGGGCTTCACATCGACCTGCCAGACCTTCAATCCCCCCTGCGCCGCGACGAGCGCGATGCCGGAGCCCATGGTTCCAGACCCGATCACTGCCATGCTTGCGACCTTGTCAGCCATGTGAAGCTCCTTGTGAGGCGGGGGCGAGTCGGAATCTAGTCGCTGGACGCGGAGGGACGGCTCGGCCGGCTCTACAGTGTCCTATAATGTATTGTCTTGCACAATGAATTTTCCGTTCCGCATGCACGCGACCATGCGGGTCCAGGCGCACGCGAAAGTGGCCAAAAACACCGAAAAAGTCTCTCAAAGCGCGATTGCAAGCCAGGCCTGATCCAGCGCCACAACCAAAAACATCGCCGGCATTTACGCGTTTTACTTGCCGCTCCTTGGAACGGGGCTAGATTGACCGTGCCGGTTCGAGTTCCCCTCTGCCCGGCAGATCGTTCCCTCACTGATCGTTCCCTTACTCCGACAATCCATTTCGAGTCACTTGAGACTGTCCCATTGCTGGGCCGGCGTCAGGCGCTTCCCTCCTGAGTCGATCCAGATCTCACTCGTGTTCGTTTCCTGTTCCCCCGGCCGTGTCCACGGCCATGTTCCCCTCACTTGAGCTAAGGAGTCCTTCCAATGCGTAACGCTTCTCTCGCCGCTGCCGCGACGGTCGTCCTGACCGGTTCGGCCTTCGCGACCATCAGCAACCAGCTGATCGGTGACAGCTACATCGTCAAGGTCGGTGCAGGCGCCAGCGCGCGCTTCTACTCGGTCATGGACGTCTACGTGAAGTGCGGCGCCTCGACCGACATCGTCTCCAGCACCTTCGGCGTCACCGCCTACCAGGCGAGCACCGTGATGAATCAGGGCGATGCCTTCGTGCAGGCCGCTGGCAGCAGCTGGGCCCCCACCACCGACAATGACGGTGGCGTGGACAGCTTCGTGACCGGTGGCCTTCGCTCCCAGAGTTCGGCCAACGCCCTCAACATGCAGGGCGACACCAACTTCACCAACTACAACACCGCTGGCGCAGGCGCCATCAACAGCCCGGCCGGTTCGGCCGGCGCTGGCTGGTACCCCGGCGTTGGTGCGAACACGACCACCAATCCTTACGCTCGCGCCGGCTACTACAACGGCGCCAGCAACACGGCCAAGGCCACTTCCACCATCGCGGGCAACAACATCGCCGCGGGTGGCAGCCTTGACAACGCTTGGATGGTCGGCCGCTTCGTGATCGAGGTCACGGGACTGGCTGACAACGTGTCGAAGACCATGACCATGAAGTTCGCTGTCGCCGGCAAGAACAACGGCGTCACGACGGTCACCGGTGCGACCAACGCGGCCTACCGCTACAACCAGACCCTGACCTTCGCGGTGCCCGCCCC
>JAGWVZ010000866.1 GCA_018970625.1 Myxococcales bacterium
TTTGCGTGGCGAACACCAGGAACGGCGACTCAATGGGATAGGTACGACCACCGACCGTGACGTGTTGTTCGGCCATGGCCTGCAACAGCGCAGCCTGCGTTTTGGGGGGCGTACGGTTGATTTCGTCGGCCAGCAGCAGGTTGGCGAAGATAGGACCAGGCACAAAGGTAAATCGCCTGCGCCCGGTCGCCGGATCTTCCTCAATAATGTCGGTGCCCGTAATGTCGGCGGGCATGAGGTCAGGCGTGAACTGAATGCGGTTGAAGTTCAGGTCCAGAATCTGCGCGAGCGTGGACACCAGCAGGGTCTTGGCCAGACCGGGCACGCCCATCATGAGGGTATGGCCACGCGCAAACAGCGCGATCAGCAGGTGCTCAATGACCTCGTCCTGCCCGAATACACGACGACCGACCTGTGAGGTGATCGCGTTGCGCGCATAGCGGGCGCGTTCCAGCAGCTCGGCGGCAGCGACGTGGGTCTGGGGCTGATGTGCGCTCGAATCCATGAGATGTGCCAGTGTGGGGTCAGCGGAGTGCAGATAGCAACGTGTGAATTATCGTCGGCCGGTATCGGTTTGCTGTCGATATTGTCGTGCCCGTTCGGCCGCGGCCTCATTACCGAGCGCCTGCCACGCGGTGGCGTAGGCCTCGTGAACCGCAGGATCGAACGGGTTAATCCCGGCGGCCAGCTCAAGCGCCGGCAGCGCCTCCTGTGGGCGCTGAAGCTCCAGAAGAGCCCGCGCATAATTCAGGTGACTCGGGTAAAAGCCCGGGTGCCAGCCGCGCACGTCGGTGAGCGCCTGCAGCGCCTGCTCGGCCTGCTGCATATCGAGCAGCACGACCGCGAGCGCGTTCTGCAATATCGGGTTGGCCGTGCCTACCAGCAGCTCTGCGCGGCGGTATTCATCGAGCGCGCCCTGCACCAGCCCGCGCGCGCGCAGCAGCTCACCCAGATGCAGGTGATCGCGCGCCTGCACCGAACCCAGCCCACCGTCATCGGGTGCCGTGCCGGCCGAACCTTCCGCTCCCTCTTCGGGAGCCACCAGCAATTCGATTTCGTCGTCAAAATCGCCCGGAATTTCTACCGGAGGACGCTCTCGTAAATAGGACATCCAGCTGCGTTCAAACACCGGAAAAGACTCTCCGAAAGTAGCTGTAAAAGCCTCTTCGAGCTCCATGCCGTCGCGCACGGCGTACAGCCAGTCGCGAATCGCCGCCACGCCGCGGCGCGCCACAATATATTCCGAAATGGTAAATACCTGTGAATAGGCGGTGGACGCATCTTCAGCGCTCGGCAGATACGCCATCGACGGGTGCATCTGCTCGAACGTAATCAGCGCATCGGCGGCCACGCGACGGGTCAGCAGGTCTTCACGGCTGGGGTCCATGACCATGTTGCGCGAGCCGGTCCAGCGCCCTTCCAGGTATTTCGCCAGCGCCTCGTGCAACCAGATGGGCAGGTCCTGATGCACCAGATGGCTGACCGCATAGTGCACGTATTCATGCGAAATGGTGTCGCGCCAGTTATAGCCGCGCGCCGTTGCCCGCGGCGATGTCACCATGAGCTTGTTGTATT
>JAGWVZ010000094.1 GCA_018970625.1 Myxococcales bacterium
CAGTCCGGGCTCTGTGAAGCCTGCGCCACCCGCGCCGACTGCCGCGAAGACGGCGCGTTGTGCCTGGTGCTGAACACGGCGTCCGAGAGTGGGTTCTGTGGTCGCCCATGTCAGACCGATGCAGACTGTCCACAGGATTATGGTTGCCGCAGCGCAGCCGGCACTCTGCAGTGCGTACCGGACGACACCACCTGCTCGGATCAGGTGCCGCTCGACGGCTGCCAGGTGAGCAGCGACTGCCGGACAGGATTTGTCTGTGTGGCCGGATTCTGTGGGCCGCCCCCCATCCCCTGCGAAACCGACGCAGACTGTGCGCGCGGTTTCACCTGCAGTCAGGGCGAATGCAAGTCCGGTAGCTAGCTTTCGTCCCCCGAAGACCAACCGCAAGCCAGACGACCGGGCGCCGGTTCGCGTCGGCCGGCGACGCTCCGCATCACGGAGAGCCACGCGAAGGGTTGGCTCACGACGCTCGGCGAAGCCTCAGCTGTCCAGAAAAGACCGAAGATGGTCGCTACGCACGGGCGCTCGCAGCTTGGCGAGAGCCTTTGCCTCGATCTGACGGATTCGTTCACGGGTCAGCGAGAAGTCTTTGCCCACCTCTTCGAGCGTGTGGTCGGTCTTCTCACCGATGCCAAACCGCATGCGCAGAATCTTCTCTTCTCGTGCAGACAGCTGCGACAGCAGCTGCTGGGTATGGCGGCCCAGCTCTGTCTGGTTGGCCCCATCGTCAGGCGAAACGGCGTTCTCATCGGCAATAAAGTCCTGCAACTGACTGTCCTCGTCGCCGACCTGTGCCTCAAGCGAAACGGGGTTTCGTGCGATCTTGAGCGCCTTGCGAACGTTATCCACCGGAATATCGAGCCTGGCCGCGACCTCATCGGGCGACGGCTCACGGCCATACTCCTGTTCCAGCATGCGAGACGTTCGGATAATGCGGTTGATGGTCTCAATCAGGTGGACGGGAATTCGAATGGTCCGGGCCTGGTCGGCGATCGCGCGCGTGATGGCCTGTCGAATCCACCAGGTGGCGTAGGTCGAGAACTTGTGGCCGCGCTGGTACTCGAATTTTTCGACGGCGCGCATCAACCCGATGTTTCCCTCCTGCACCAGATCCAGAAAGTGCATGCCGCGATTCACGAACTTCTTGGCGATCGACACCACCAGTCGCAGGTTGGCCTGCACCATCTCGGCCTTCGCGCGCTCGGCCGCTTTCTCGCCGGCGTCCACCGCGACCATGACCTGTCGCAGCTCTTCTGGCGACATGGCGTAGTTCTGCAACAACGTACGCACCATGTTGCGCGAAGACGAAAACCGGTTCTCGAACTCCATCAGCCGCCCCTCGTCGAGCTCCCGGGCACCGCGATTCTTTCGCAGGTCCACCAGAAAAGCCTCGATTTCGTCGGCCGTCTTCCCAAGCTGCCGCTCACAATCAGCTACACGCTTCTGACAGCGGTCCAGTGACACGACGGCCTCGCGCAGCTGACGCGAAAAGTCGAGCACAATACCCGGGTCCAGCTGGTGCTCTTCAACCGCGGCAAGCGCCGAGGCGCGCGCTTCATCGATATCGCCATGTCCCTGCCGCGCAGCGATTAGCGCCTCGTAGCGCGTCTGAATGATGGCCATCCGCGCACGCAGCCGCTGGGCCAGAACGTCAGGATTCAGGTCAGCCGGAATCTCATGGGGCGGCAGGTAATACTTGGCCCGCGCCGTGCCCTGCTCTACCTCTCGCTCCACGTTCAAAAGGCAGTACAGACCCGCAGGGCAGGCGAAGAGCGCCTGAAACAGACGAATGCGTCCCGCCTCAATGCGTTTGGCGATCTCGACCTCGCCCTCGCGACTCAGCAACGGGACCGCGCCGATTCGCTTCAGATACATCTTGACCGGGTCAAACTCTTCGTCGCTGTAGGAGTCTTCGTCGCGACCTTTTTTCGAGCGCGAAGCGCCGCCCTTCCGCGCGCCGGTTGCCCGGGCGTCGTCGTCATCAGCCAGCGCATCGTGTTCACCCGTTGGTTCATCGTGAGGTCGGGTCATCGGTGGCTCCGGGAAGAACGGGAAACGGTCAACGCGCGCAATGTGGGGATACAGAGCGCGAAACGGAAGATGTCACAGCAACGTTTGTGCCAGTTTCAATAACCTTTGTCAGAATCCTTTCGCGATCGATCCTGGTCGAGCACAAGGCCGCTTGCGCGCAATCGGTGAGGCGACTTGTAAAGCGTCTGCTCGCCGCTCGGCGACGTCGATCGGCAAATACCCGCGAAAAGCACTCCAGCACCAGAACATGAACCCACGCGGCGTTCCTCGCGCCTGAACTATGACACCTGTGTCATGTATCGGCGGGTCGTCCCATAGAATCAAGAATCCATCTGCACGGCCTGCCTGTGCATTCAGGGAGCTGTCATCGACAACCACGGCGTGGAAGTCAATACACGCATGCCCATGTACAGACCGTGTGGGGCAAGCCTTACCAGAACGCCGGAGCATGCAAACTTTGCATCCCGGGCGCACAAACCGTGCAGGGGGCGTTCAGACGCGACGAACCTGCGAGACGCTCGGGCATGCCGTGGCGCGTGCTACATGACAGCGACCGGCACAGCGCGTAAGGTAACGGCGTACGTGGGTTCGCGCTCAAGCGTACCGCCGCCCTGCCCCCCTTTGCATGTCTCGACCCTCGGCCTCACTTCGTATTCTCGGCATTGACCCGGGCAGCATTCGCTGCGGATGGGCGGTCATTGTGCGTTCCGGCTCGCGACTTGAGCGGGTGGCGTCGGGCGTCATCGAAGCGGGACGCGATGACATGGCCGGGCGTCTTCGCAAGGTGTACGAAGGGTTGCGACAGGCGATCGTGGAACACCAGCCGCAGGAGGTGGCCATCGAGTCGATTTTTCATCAGCAGAACGCCCAGTCCGCACTGAAACTTGGACAGGCGCGCGGGGTGGCCATTCTCGCTGCGGCGCAGGATGGTCTGCCGTTGCACGAGTATGAACCTCGACTGGTGAAGCTTCAGGTTGCCGGAACCGGCGCTGCTACCAAAGAACAGGTTCGGTCCATGGTCTGCATGCAGTTTGGGCTTGCTCAGACCATGGTGCTGGACGAATCAGACGCGCTGGCCGTCGCCATCTGCCACGCGCGACGCCCCCCTTTGCCCCTGACTCGACCATGATCGCGTTGATTTCCGGCACGCTCGCGCTGCGTGAAACAGACACCATTGTCGTGGATGCGCACGGCGTGGGATACGAGCTCTCGGTGTCTTCTCGCACGCTGGAGTCGTTGCCGCCTCTGGAGACACCCGTGCGCCTGCACGTGCTGACGGTGGTGCGCGAAGACGCCATCACCCTTTACGGATTCGGCTCCCGCAGCGAGAAAGCGCTGTTTGTGGCGCTGACCAGCGTCACGGGCATCGGCCCTCGCGTCGCGCTTAACGCGCTGGGCGCCCTTCGACCCGGCGACCTGCGACAGGCGCTCATGCGAGGCGACACAACCGCGCTGAGTCGCATTCCGGGCGTCGGCAAGAAGACCGCACAACGCATGGTGCTTGAACTTGCCGACAAGGTCGCTGGCATCGATCTCGAGGCTGGCAACGAACCGACCGTCTCCTCGACCGGACCTGTTTCGGTCAGCCCTTCCGCTGTCGCAGCCGATATCCACAGCGCCATCCTGAATCTGGGCTACGCTGATAAGCGCGCCGAGCAGGTGGTGAAGGAGCTGGATTCCCGTATTCGCGCAGGCGAACCGCTTGACGCCCTTCTCAGGGCCGCCTTCGCTCTGCTACGGTCGCAAAGCCCGACACCCTGAACAGCCTTTCACCTTCGGCGTTCATGAACGACTCCACCCGACAGCGCGACCCGGACGCTCAGCCCGATGAGCGACAACAGGAAGCTGCACTACGTCCCGACAACTTCGACGACTATTCGGGCCAGACCCGGGTCAAGGAGCGGCTGCAGGTCGCTGTCAGGGCGGCGAAAATGCGAGGGCAGGCGCTGGATCATGTGCTTTTGTGCGGCCCGCCAGGCCTTGGCAAGACCACCATGGCCGCCATCATCGCGCGCGAGCTGGGTGTCGAGATGCACGTCACCAGCGGCCCTGCCATCGACAAAAAAGGCGACCTCGCGGGCATTGTCACTCAGCTCGGCGAACGCGACGTCCTGTTTATCGATGAAATTCATCGCATGTCGTCGGCGGTCGAAGAGAATCTGTACCCCGCCATGGAGGACTTTCGCTTCGACATCATTCTGGGTCAGGGCGCACACGCGCGCTCCATGCACCTGACGCTACCACGGTTCACGCTCGTGGGCGCCACGACCCGGACCGGACTGCTGACCTCGCCGCTGCTGGGCCGCTTCGGCATCATCGAAAAACTCGATTATTACCCGCCTGATGAGCTGTCGCGGATCCTGATGCGCTCCGGGCGGCTCCTGGATGTCATCGTGGACGACGACGCAGCGTTTGAGATCGCACGGCGGAGTCGCGGAACCCCACGCATTGCCAATCGTCTGCTCCGGCGCGTGCGCGACTATATGGATGTCGAAGGTGCCACCATGGTGGATGTCGCGCTCGCAAAGCACGCGCTGTCGCAGCTCGGTGTCGACAATCTGGGCCTCGACGCCACCGACCGTGCCTATCTGGATGCACTGGTCCTGAAGTTCGGCGGCGGCCCGGTAGGCCTCTCGACCATGGCGGCGACGCTGGGAGAGGCAGCGCAGACGCTCGAAGATGTCCACGAGCCCTATCTGTTGCAGGAAGGGTTTCTGCAACGCACGCCGCGCGGCCGAATGGCTACCTTGCGCGCCTTTGAATACCTGCAGGTGCCTCCTCCCGCCGCTGGTTTCATCGCGCAGGCCCCCCCCTCTGGTGCATCGCAGCAGCGCTCCCTGTTTCGTTCCGATGCGGACCCCGGCGAACAATCATGAACGACCCGGCAGCCAACGCCTTCGCAGCGTTTCTTGCGGAGCTCGGTGTCAACTCCGAGACCGACCTCGAGTTAGCCGATACACCTCGCCGCTATGCCGCCCTGCTGCGCGACTGGTTCGTTCAGCCGCCGCGACCCGACGTGACCGCCATTCCGTTACCTGCGGGCGGTGGCGACCCGGTCGTCATCAAGGACCTGCCGTTCCACTCGCTGTGTGTGCATCATGTCGTGCCGTTCTTCGGGCATGTGCATGTCGCCTATCTACCCGCTGAACACATCGTCGGATTTGGCGCGGTTGGACGTCTGCTGGACTGGTGCTCTCGAAAGCCACAACTGCAGGAGCGGCTGGTCGTCGAGCTCGCCGATGCCCTCGAGGAGATCCTTCAACCTCGTGCGTTGCTGGTCATCTGCAAAGCCCGGCAAATGTGCATGGAGATGACGGGCGCCACCTCACACGGTAACACGATCGCCATGGCCGCACGTGGCGAGTGGAAGGAACAGGGCTGGGAAATGTCTCGCCTTCTCGTGGCATTATGACGTCACAGACGACCGATGTCGTCGTCGTGGGCGCAGGACCGGCCGGGCTGTGCGCTGCCTTGTGGTTGCGCGACCTCGGCGTCTCGTTTGTCTGGATGTGCGAGCCCGGGCGTCTGGGTGGAACACTGCTGCGAGTCGGAAACCCGCTGCGAAACGTGCCCGGTGTGTTGACGCACGATGGGCCGACGCTGGTTCAACATTACCGGGAGCAGCTCGCGACGCTGGACCTCTGGCCCGTGAACGCCATGGTCGAATCCGTGACGCGCCACGAGAACCAGGTGGATGTCGCAACAAATATCGGCACGTACCGTGCCACCCACGCCCTGCTGTGCACCGGCACCGAGCCGCGCCTGACGGGCCTTGCCGGCGAGGCCGAGCTGCTTGGCAACGGCGTCGAAATCTCGGTCACCCGCAACCTTGTCCGCTATGCTGGTGAACCGGTCGTGGTGGTGGGTGGAGGCGACGCGGCAGCCGAGGGTGCGCTGCTGTTGGCCGAGGTCTGTCCGCGCGTGGATGTATGGGTACGCGGCCCCCAGTTTCGGGCACAGTCGCGCTTCGTGAAACGCATTCAGGAGGCTCCGAACATTCACGTCCACTGGGACACGCAGCTCGCTGGTTACGAGGTGCAGGGCGGGCGTTTTGTCGGGGTCTGGTCTTGCAGCGGCGCGCTTTTGCGATGCACTGGCGCGTTCCTCAGAATCGGCGTGCAGGCGCGGCTGCCGCCTGGTCTCCCGGATCTGCAGCGCGACGCGGCAGGATATCTCGTGACAGATGCGGACGGTCGAACATCACAGCGCGGCCTCTGGGCCGCCGGCGACGTCACCGGGGCAGCCTTTCAGTCTGTGGCGTGGGCCGCGGGACAGGGCGCACGCGCGGCCTGGATGATGGCGCAGGATCTGGCGAACGCATGACTGACGTCGCGGGACGCGCGACTGTTTTCGTACCAACCGTGCAAGCCAAACGGATGTTGACGTCTGGTTCGCGTGAACCGCTACCAGACGATTAACGCGCCAGCACCCAGACCAGAAATAGCAGAGCGACAAAGAGCACCGTGATGCCGACCACAAGGGCAACAACGGTGTCGCGGCTCATGGCCGGCAACCCCATGGAACGCAGCCGATCGAGGAACCCCGATGGCTGAGCCACTCCGGGGCGCGCGACCGGCGCAGCTGCGGTCTGTCGGGGAGCTGGAGCATCCGACGCCGCTGACGGCGGTCCGGCTGCGACTGATGCACGCCCGACCCCGGGGCCTTCAGACGCCGCAGATGGGCCTCCCTGATTGGAGCCACTCTCCGAAGCGTTGACGGGGGGTGTCGTGCGAGCTGCGGGAGCATCTTCACCAGTCGAATGAACCGGAGACGGCTGAGGAAGCGCGGTGGACTGCTGCATGACGGACATGGCATCCTGCCACGAAAGCTGTTCCGTCCGTTTTGCCACATTCGGGCGTGCAGCAGGCCAGGTCGCGGCGGGCGCGGGACTCTGGGTGGCTGCAAACTCATCCACGAGGTCCGCCGAAGCGGTTGGTCGGGTCATGGGCGCTGTCGGCAGCGACGCCAGAGGTGATGCCGATCGAGTGGCATCCTGCACCGTGGAAACGGCATCGTCCGTGGTGGTGACTGCGCGATCGTCGTCCGACAGTCGCCAATCCACACCGCGAACCGTGCCTTGCGGCGACTCGGCCGGCGCTGTAGCCGGAACGACCGGACGATCCACGAGGGTATCGTCCAGACGGAGCGCTTTGCTGAACATATCGCCTGGCGCATCTACGATGCGAGTCACCTGTTCATGCTCGCCCATGGGCCTCGCCGCCCTCTCGTCGGCGTGGCTCCCCATATCGCCTTCTTCCAGAAGCGGATCGGACGAAGTCACCGGCAAATGGTAGGCACCCGATGCGGGGGCACCTACCACAGGGCGGATGCGAGGTTCCTGAGCGCCCTGCTCATCGGCATGCGACCTGGCGGCACCTTGCGAGAGTAACGCAGCCGCTGGGGCACCCGTGGAAGCCCCGGGCCTGCGTTTGACTCGGCGCATAACGCCGGCCGAATCCGTGGGTAACTCCACCGCAGCCTGAGGTTCTGCGACGAGTGGCATGTGAGGTCGAGTGGCCACAGGCGTCTGCCGGCCTCCCTCGGGTGGGGGGGTTGCTACTGCCCGAGGTCCAGCATCGGCATTCCATCGGTCCTGATTGGCGTTGACGGGTGACGGATTGGGCCAGCCAGCGCGTGGCTCCGAAGTCGATCGGAACGACGGGGAGTCCGTTCCCCGAGAGAAGGGTGCTTCATGTCGGCCCATCGTGTCGTCCAGCGCGGGCACGCGCGGGCCGTTGCGTCCCACTGTGTCGTCCAGCGAGGGCACGCGCGGCTCGTGACGGCCTACTGTGTCGTCCAGCGAGGGCATGCGCGGGTCGTGACGGCCCACTGTGTCGTCCAGCGAGGGCACGCGCAGGTCGTGACGGCCTACTGTGTCGTCCAGCGGGGGTACGCGCACGTCGTGACGGCCTACTGTGTCATCCAGAATGGGTTCAGGACGATCCCCCCCACCCGGCGGCCGCTGGGCTGCCGCCGATGGCGTTCGTGGCTGCATCGGCTCGTCTCGAAGCGCAGGCACGACACCCCTCACGGTGCTCGGCGCCACCACGGGATGGGTCTTGGAGACCTGAGAGTCCGTGCGGATCGAGAACGGATTTCGCACGGGAGATGGCGTTTCAGTACGCAGAAACGCCGACATGTCTTCCAGCCAGTCCGAAGAACCTTTCTGCGACGGCGCTGATTGGGGGTACGCATTCGCAGCAACGTCCCGTTCACGCGCAGCGGCAGGGTGCGGGTCAGTCCCCTCCTTCGGGGCATGCATGCCGGCCAACGTTTGTGGTGAACCCAGCCCGAAAGGGCGATTCCCACCTGCCAGCGTGCCACCTGCCACGCCAGTCCCGCGCTCGGGCAGTGCGGGTTCCTCGGGTCTGTAACGAGGTACGCCGGGCACCGCCAGACCACCAGGGTGGGCGTGAAGCGTTCCTTGTCGAGCACCGGCCACCTCAGGATGCGGCTCACCCTCCAGCGGCGCACCGGGCGCTCTGGCGGTCGGTTTTCTGCCTTGATCATCAGTCGACATGCGGGCAATCCGTCGTCGATGTTCTTGTCGTGGCCCAGAATGGGTCACAAGCGGGGTCAAAGTCACGAGATGGAGCGGTTTGTCTCACAAACTCGCTCCGGCGTAAAGCAAGGCCAACACGACGTTTCATCTGCAAGTGTTGCGAGGAACGAGGCAGACGGGTAACAGAGCGGCGTCGTGAGAAATCGGATCGGTGAAGAAACATGCACACGCAGCTGTACGCCGCGATCGAAGAGAGCATCGCTCAGGGTACACTCGAACGCACCCTGCGCCTTCTGGTTCAGCACATCCCGCGATATCCTTTCGACGGCCAGCTGCGGCGCCTCGTCATCCACCTGATGGCTGCCGAGGGGCTGATTCAGGAGACCCTCTCCATTTTTCCGTGTGTTGTCTCTATCGACCGGGTCCGGGGTCGCATCCCCGGCCTTCTCGCCACCGCTCGTCTGGCCGAAGGGATGGGGTTGCCCGCTGATGACGCATGGCGCGCCATCACCGCACTGGTCGCGCGACGCGCTCACGGAACGCAGGTGACGGCTGAACCGGAAGTACAGTCGTTAGAACCCGCTTCCGAACCATCCAACGTCGAACGACGGGCGCTCCTCGCACGGGCCGCCGAGGTCGCTTCAGCGCCCGTAGATGAACTCCCCGAGCAGCCGGTCGCTCGCGTGCCCCTGTTGACGCACCTGAGCGACCCGCAAGCGATGGAATTACTCCATGCGTCGCGCCTGACGATTGCCCCCGCAAACTCCCCCGCCCTGTCTGCCGAGAAGAGCGCAGCCTGGCTCATCATGGGAGCGTTCGCCGATAGCGGTGAACCGGCACACTGGTTACCAGAGGGCACACTGCTCACGCGGCACACGCCTCCACCATCCACAGCGGCCTGGATGCTGGCCATCGAAGAAGCGGATTGGGAACGGCTGGGCGCGCAACCTGAGATCAGGACCGCCCTGCAAAATGGCGTACTGAGTGCGCAGGCCGCTGCCATTATCGGGCGCAGCGCCTTGACTCAGGCCGCCGGTCCAGCGGCGCTGGGGCAGTTCCTCGCCAATGCGCTGGCGTTCGCCGCGCCCGCTGGCGTGATTCGACCTGCCGGAGAGCACAGCGGTGGTGTCGGTATGGTCGTGGCCGGCTCGCTGAACATGGTGTTACGGAACGAAAACGACACCATACACGTCCTGGCCTTGCAGCCCGGCGACACCTTTGGTGCCGAATCAGGCCCGGACGCGGAAGTTGCGCTCCTGAAGCTCGTCGGCACCGAGCCGGTGCGCTGGATATGGCTTCCCGAAGACCATGCCGGCCCCTGGTTGTCACAACATCCCGCCGCCCTTCATTTGCTGACTGCGCAGGCGGCTGAACGC
>JAGWVZ010000095.1 GCA_018970625.1 Myxococcales bacterium
TCGATGCCTTCCGAACAGAAGTCAGCCAGCGCTGTCGTGTCGGCCAGGATTCCGTGTACGTCTCCATCGGCTTTGCCTGCTCGGGCGGCGAAAACGTCAGCAGCATGGACTCCCTCATGCTCGCGGCCGACGCCGCCCTCTACGACGCAAAGCGAAATGGACGAAATCGGGTCGTCGTCGCTCCGCTCTGTGCCGCTCTGGTCGACGGTGCCGCGCCGCCCTGAAACACCCCCGCCTGGCGGACGCAGCACCCCGACGTCAGGCCCCACCCACGCTAGCGCGTCATCGTGCGACGCACGAGCGTGAGGCCGTCACCCACTCCCAGCACCGTGCACTCAAAATCCGGTGATGCATGCAGCCATGCGTTCAGGTCCCGCAGGTGATCGGTCTGATCGTCATGGACATCAGGCTGCGCCACGCGCCCCTTCCAGAGTGTATTGTCAAACACCATCCACGCGCCCGGCGCGAGCAGCGGCAGCAGCTGGTCCAGGTTCGTCCGGTACTGCGTATTCAGGCCGTCAATCCACGCAAAGTCGATTTGTCCGGCCCAGTCAGGATCACCGGCCAGCGCAGGTACCCCAACAGCCGCGTCCACCAGTCGCAGCTCCACCTGATGTGACACCCCGGCACGGGCCCACGCATCTCGCGCGATACGCGTGTACTCGTCGCTCACATCGAAGGCCATCAGCCGCGCATCAGGCTGCATCGCATCCAGAATGGCCAGCGACGACGATCCCGTGAACACGCCAATCTCCACCAGACGCCGCGGCTTCAGAAGGCCCACGATCCAACGAAGAAACAGGCACACATCAACGGCCGAAACCTTCGTCGCGATCGGTCCAAACTGTTCAAACGTCACGCTGCGAACCCGATCGAGCTCCGGGATGGGACGATTGGCAACATGCGACAGGTAGTGCGTCACCGCCTCGTCATGCTCCTTGTACCGCAACGCGTGGGACTCTACCGCCGTGCGAACCGCCTGTCCCAACGCACCCGAAGCAGCTGCTGTCGGTGCAGCGCCAGCCGCCGTTCGTTGCTGCAGCTGCGACGGGTGTGACGAGGCAAAGGCCTCCACACGCATGCATCGTTCGTACAGCTTCGAAAGCGCAGGAAACACATTCACATCCACTCCCAGCGCCGATGCGCTCCACAGCTGCGGAATCACGCAACAGTCTGCCAGTGAAGGCGCATCGCCCACCGCAAACAGCCCGGCCTGCCGCGCCACCAGCCGATCCAGCTCTCCCAGCGCGATCGTCACATGCTCGCGCGAAAAGGCGGCACATGCCGCGTCAGCGCCCTCGGCCAGCCGATCCAGCGAAAATGCGTCGATCATCCGCCGTCGCGTGGCTCCCGGCAGCTGAAATGGCTGAATCATGGACGCCACGAACTCCGTGATCTCGCGCACGGCGGCACGTTGCCAGGGGTCCTCAGGCAACAGCCTGCGCGTCTCTGGAAAACGGTCCTCCAGAAAATCCAGAATCGCCAGCGACTGCGTCACAACCCGCTCGTCGCAACGCAACGCTGGCACCTGTCCCCAGGGGTTCACCGCCCGATACGCCTCGCCTTCCTGTTCGCGAGCGCTCAGGTCAATCGACTCCCAGGTCCACGGAAGCCCCTTGAGCGCCAGCGCGATGCTCACGCGTTGAGAGGAAGACGAGCGCCAGAATCCATACAGAGTAATGCTTGACATAAGGGTGGGCCACCTTGAATCAACGGCGTGTGGTTATTTGGTTGCGTGGTTGGCGTCTGCACACATTGCAAGCCGCTCTGCCAGCTATTTTGTATCCTGTTGTCCCTGCCACCTTCACATCACCCTGTGAGAGACATGACCTCTGATGCCGCCGAACGGCTCCGCGAAGCCAACCGTCAGCGCGAAACCCTGCGCCGTGAGTGGGACGCCACGCGAAACCGTGGGGTGCTCGACCTGCTGGTGCTCACCGCACCCCGACTCCTGAACGCCGAGCGCGTCGGCGTCTTCGTCAAGGACACGAACGCTGACCAGCTCTGGCTGGAAGCCGGCACACACGTCACCGAACGACAGATCGTGGTTGCCGCGGGCGCTTCCATGGTCGGCGACGCCCTCCGCACAGGCCGCCCTGTGGTCCGCTATCAGCTCGGTGGAGACACCGGAGCATTAGGGCAGGTGGCCTATCAGGTGCACGACGCGCTCACCGTGCCCGTCTGGGATGCGTCCGGAACGGCAGCCATCGGCGCACTGCAGGTCCTCAATCGACGCAATCGCCAACCCTGGGAGCAGTCCGACATCGAGCTGCTTCAGGAGCTCGCCTGGGTGGCCGCCCCGACGCTTCAGCAAATCTATTCCAGACAGGCGCTCCTCCACGACGCCGTGGCCCTCGACGAGCAGATCCGTGTGCTCGACCGTACCGAGAGTGCCATTCGCGGCGGCCGCATGTTGCGTACCTTCGAACCGGCCGAGCCCGTACCCGAAGGTGGCTTTCTGCATCACCGCTACCATTCGCGCATGTATCCACCCTTCATCGACGCCGAAGCCACCCGCTGGCTCACCGACAGCTGGGACACCGACGCCAACGATGTCTTCATTTGCACGCACCAGAAGGTCGGCACTCACCTCGCCAAAAAATTTCTCGTCGAGCTCGTTCGGCAGGGCGGCGGTCTGGCCGACCCCAACCCCTACACCACCGGTGACATTGGGCACGATACGGTCCCCTGGCCCGAGGTCATGTTCTCGCAGCATGGCCATGGACGGTGGGCCGAGCATCTGGCGCGCACGCAGGGCGTTCCCCGCATCTGGTACACCCATTGCCACTACCATGACTTTCCCGCCCAACGTTTGCACCCCCGCAGTCGCTTCCTCGTCGTGGTGCGTGACCCGCGAGCGGTCGCCGTCTCCCAGTATTTCTTCTGGAAGCGTCACCCGCTCCTGAAGGTGCCCGCCGACCTCGACCTCGACCAGTTCGTGACCCGTTTCGTCGACGGCGACCTGTACTTCGGCGATTACCACGAACACGTGCTCAGCTGGATTCAACGCTCCGATGAGCGCATCAGCCCGCAAAACATTCTCTTCGTGCGCTACGAAGACCTGGTCGAACGAAAGCAGGAAATGCTCCCCGAGCTCTGCGAATTCCTGTTTCCGGGCAGAACCCTCTCGCCGGACATCCAGCAGGCGATCGTCGCCGCTACCGACTTCGAGGCCATGAAGTCAGAGCTCACCGAAAACCCACAGTCCTTTCACCTTGACCCGAAGGTCTATTTTCGGGCCGGCCGAACCGACGACTGGCGTCAACACCTCTCTGACCTCGCCATAGAGTCCATCGACGCCAAAACGCGCACTGTCTGGGGAGCCGATCTGGAATGCCCTCCCTGGCATGGCGCCCGCGTCGCCGGTCGCTGACCGCTCGCCGTGGTCCCTGCAAACGGCGCAGGGCGCGCTCACCACCCCCGTCGATGGTCTTCTCAGAGCACCTGCTCTGCTCGGGCCGGATCGGCGGCTCGCTCGTACAGCCAGTCCCAGAAACCGGCGCGCAGCTGCAGCGCTTTCAACATGCCTCGACGAAGGCCGTCACGGCCTTCCACCGTCGTGGCAAAGTCGGCCGCAATCGCCTGCAGGGTCGCCTGATGGTGATCATCGACCGCGGTGTGCAACGGAAAGAACACCGTGTCTCGTGGTGACATGTCTCCCAGACGCTCAATGGCCTGAACGAAAGGGCCATAAATGGTCCGCACAATGTTCTCGGTTCCCAGACCCAGGGCTCCCACAGCCTCGGCTGGCGTACCCTGTGCCAGCACCTGCAGAAACATCTCACGCCAGCACACGACAGCGTCGCTCTCCGACGCCTCACCACGGCGCACCCCCATCGCGTCCGAAAAACGCTTGAACAGTACCGGGTGCGGAATGCCCACGATCCATTCGCGCTCCACGCCCAACTCGGCGAGCTCCTGAAGCTCCTCTTCCTCGTATATCCCCGACTCTTCCGTCAGGTTCTCCAGCAGCCCACGGCGATGACCCGGCTCCTCAAGCCGCGAGATCACGGTCGTCAGATACCGCGGAAAATGACACGAGTACGCATAGTAGTGACGCGCAAAATCACGCAACGCCCAGCGCGTGTCCGGAAAACTCCCCTCGCCCAGCGCAGCCAGATACCGATGCCGTACCGCCCTGTGCCGCAGCGACTCCTGTGCCAGCGCCGAGACATAATCAGCCGCCGTACCCTGCAAACTTGTGGCGGCAGCAAGCCGGCGCTGCCGCAGCGCCGCAATGGCATCCAGCAGCACGTGCAGGTCTTCCGGGCTCGATGCGAATGCGTTCATCAGCGCCTGACGCTCAATCCGACGCAAACGACAAGCCTCTACACTCACGACGTCGTTTCGGCGCGCGTCATTGTGAAAGAACGCCATCTCCCCCACCAGCTCACCAGCGCCAACCTGCAGCGGAACAGTGCCCTGAATCAGCACCTGAAGCACGCCTTCTTCAATCAGGTACAGGTGCGTCTCGTGGCGACCCTGCTCGATGACACGAACCCCTGCCTCATGGTGCTCAACAGTACCTGTTCCCAGAAGTTGCTCGCGGCAGCGCGCAGGAAGGGTCATGATCCACGAGGATGCCGAAGTAGCGTGAGACATGAGCGATGCTCTTGAGACGAGTCGGAGAGATCAAAGGCCGTTCAATGCGAACCGGAGTGGGTGTGCCACGCGATGCGGGCATTTTCAATCGGTCCTTTATGGCGAACCACTACCGGTTACGGCCAGCATGGGGGCTGCCCTCGCCGGATCCTCTGATACCGTGTGGGAAGCGGTCTATCGGCGCGCGGACGCTCAACTCTACGTCGCCAAACAAACCGGACGCGATCGGGTTTGCCTCGATACCTCGCTCCACTAACCCACCCAGTCACGACAATCAGGCGCAACCAGAAGGCCATCGCCTGAGCGCTCGGAAAAGCTGTGCCCGGTAAAAGCTGCGCCCGGTAAAAGCTGAACCAGCTTCAGTCACGGCATCCGGATCGGCGTGCAGTCATCAGAAGTCGATGACGTTCGACGCTACGTGTGTGGCGAAGCGAACAAAGTCTACGAAGCGGAAAGCGTCGTAGGCGAAGCTCGGATTGTCGCGTTCGGCTGTCGTCGAGGCACGCACTTCGATGCGATCGTTCTCCGCCGATGCCGCCGTATCGATCAGGCCCTGCAGGTCGCCAGCAAGGGCAGCACGAGGCCAGGTCGTCGGCACCGTTGGCAAGGCGATCGTCGTGGCTGTTGCGGGCGCAATCACGCGCCAGAGTGGGTAGCGCGCTGTGCGGGTCGAGTCGTTCGCAACGCAACCTGAATACACCTCATCGACCACCTGAGTGTACACCAGCTCAGTGAAGTGAGGTATCGCCGACGTCGCGTTCGTGGCAGAGCCGAGTGTGACCACGCGGCCCGCGCGCGACAGTGTGCGAACCGGAAGGTAGTTGTTGAACGCTACCGCAGTGGGGGCCGCCGTCGTGCCCGTGCTCAGGTCGGTTGCCGTCCGGTTGAAGATCGCCGTAATGCCGTTGGCCGTGCCAACCGGGATACCGACGCGCGTCTCATCCAGATACAGGGCGGCGGTGGCCGACAGGTACTCGATCCCCGCAAACGCGCCCGCATTGTCGATGGTCGTCAGATCTGACAGCGCCACGTTTGTGGTAGTCGTCGTGGTGGTCACCGCGGTCCGGAAGCCCATCAGGAACAACCGACCTTCGCCCACTCGCTGCGTCGCGCTCGCCAGTGAATCCAGGTCGCCGGCAGCCACGCAGAACACATCACTGGCAGCCGGGTAATTCGTCAGATTGCACCGCACGTTACGCGTCAACGGCGTAGAAAGCGCGATGTTGCGGTTCGCAGCTGGCGGAGCGCTCACCGTGAGGTTTGCGCCGCCAAAGTTCGTCAGCGCCAGCTGATTCACCGCCGCCGCAATGCCAGCACCCGACGTCAACGCTGCCAGCGGCAGATTTCCACCCAGGCCGTACAGGAACCGGTTGCCGTAGGGAACCGGCGCCGACCGATACTCGTGCTCCGGAATCGTGAACACAAAGGCGACATTTTGCTGCGGGATGTACACGTTGCCCGGCACGTTGGTGTTGCCCACCACTGGTACGGCAACGCAGTCGTTGTCGGCCAGCAGGCTCTCCAGCGAGAACGAAGCGAGCGCTCCCAGCGTGGTATCGGCAAGCATCAGGCCGGCTTCCACGTTGCCCGTGCTGGTGATTCCCGTCAGGTCACCGCGGAACTGGGTGGTCGTCACCGACGGCCGCACCTGACGCAGCGGCAACACAAAGTCCGACGCGTTCATGGCGGTAAAGGTCACGTATTCGCGGTCGGTTGCAGCCGCCGTTACGGTAATCGGCCCGTCGAGCGCGGTGCCAAAGTCGCGGAACGTCACATACCCCTGCACGTCCGTGGTCGCCGTATTCGCCGAGCTGGCCGGCTGGCCAAAGGTCGCCGCGAACGCTGCGGTGTTGGGCGCAGCACCCACCATGACGAACGCACCCGGGAGCGGCGCGCCCGAGCCGTCAACCACCCGCACACGCACGTTTCCGTCGGCCGAACAGCTACCAGCACCGCCCTGCGTGTCCTCCATGCGGGGAGCGATCGCGATGGCCGGGCGAGCCGTCAGGGTCACGCCGTTGGCAACCACCGTCACCGTCGCTGTGCCGGTCGTGGAGTTGGGAGCCGACAGAATCGCCGAGTAGCTGTTCCCGGAAGCCGTCACCGCGCTCAGTGTGCCGAGCGTTGTCGTCATCGTCACCGTCGCGCCGTTGATGGGCTGGCCTGACGTGTTGACCAGAGTCACCTGAATGGCCGCCTGCGCCGGGCCGGGCTGACCCACCGGAAGGCACGCGCTCGTCGACGTCACCACGCTCGCCGGGTCAACGCCGGCCACACAGTCGTTGTCATTGGCGGCGGTGCACCCCGAAGCGCAGCAACCGTCACCGTTCGTGCAGGCCGTAATCGCCGCATAGGCGCAGCGCGCATTGCAGCTCGCAGCGCTTCCCGTCACGGCGTCGTTTGTGCAGGCCAGACCATCCGAAGCGCACGTGGTTGGGCACGAGGCGCCATCACACAGCTCGCCGGACTCGACCACCCCGTTACCACAGACGGCAGCGCAGTCGCTGTCGTTGGTGGCGTTGGCCCCAGCGGGGCAGCAACTGTCACCGTTCGAGGGAGCGACGATCGGCGTATTCAGGCAGGTGCGCGAGCACCCCGTTCCCTGAAGCACGTCCGTCGTGCAAGACAGCCCGTCATTACAGGTCGTTGGGCAGGAAACGCCATCACACAGCTCGCCCGGCTCCACCACGTTGTTGCCACACACAGCAGCGCAGTCGCTGTCGGTTGTCGCGTTGGCGCCCGCCGGGCAGCACAGGTCGCCGGCCGCTGGCGCCGTAATCGCCGTATTCTGGCAGAATCGACCGCAGCCGGTTCCCTGAAGCGAATCGGCCGTACACGCCACTCCGTCGTTACAGGTCGTCGGGCACGAGGCGCCGTCACAACGTTCGCCAGGCTCGGTGACTCCGTTGCCGCAGACCGCGGCGCAGTCGCTGTCCGTGTTCGCATTGGCCCCGGGGGCGCAGCAGCCATCGCCCGAAACGGCGGCCGTAATGGCCACGTTGCTGCACGCCACGTTGCAGCCCGAACCCACCCGCGAATCGGTCGTGCAGGCATTGCTGTCGTCGCACGTGGTGGGGCAGCTGCTCAGCGGATCGCAGGTCTCGCCCGGCTCCAGAATGTTGTTGCCACACACGCCGGTGCAGTCCGCGTCGTTGGTGGCGTTGCAGCCCGAAGCGCAGCAACCGTCGCCAGCTACACAGGCCGCGATCGTCGAAAAGGAACAACGCGCATCGCAGGTAGCGGCTGACCCCAGAAGCGTGTCGGTTGTGCAGCTCACCCCGTCGTTGCAGGTCGTCGGGCACGACGCCCCGTCACATACCTCCCCCGACTCCACAACGCCGTTGCCACACAACGGCGAACAGTCACTGTCATTGGTGGCGTTCGCACCCGAAGGGCAGCAAAGGTCACCATTCGATGCCACCGTAATGGGCAGGTTACTGCACGTCGCGTTGCAGCTGTCGGGCGAGCCGTTCAACACATCGCTCGTGCAGGCAACACCGTCGTCGCAGGTCGTTGGGCAGTCGCCGTCGCAGAGCTCGCCCGCTTCGCGAACGCCATTGCCGCACAGCACCGCGCAGTCCGAGTCGTTGTTCGCGTTGCAGCCGCCGGGGCAGCACCCGTCACCGTTTGCGCAAGCCTCAATCGGGCTCTGAACGCATACCAGATCACAGGTCACCGCCGAACCCGTGCTGCTGTCGGCCGTACAGGCGTCCGCATCGGCGCACGAACCAGGACACGCACCATCGCACACTTCGCCAGACTCCAGAACCCCGTTGCCGCACTCGGCCGCACAGTCACTGTCCACGCTCTCGTTCGCACCTTCCGGGCAGCAGCCGTCACCGTTCGCCGGCGCCACGATCGCCGTCTGAATACACTCCACGTTGCAGCTCGCTGCATCACCAATCAGACGCGCCGTAGAGCAGGTGTTGGCCGGTGCGCACGACGTGGGGCAGTCACCGTCACACGTCTCACCATCGTCCAAAACGCCGTCGCCGCAGCTCGCTGAACAGTCATTGTCCAACGCCTGCGTACAGCCCGACGCACAACAGCCGTCGTCGTTCACGCACGCCGTAATCACCGCGTTCAGACACTCGGCTGTACACACCGCCGCATCGCCTACCACGCTGTCCACCGTACAGGCCGAGTCGTCCAGGCAGTCGCTCGCGCCCGGGCAGCTTCCCGAAGGATCGCACGTCTCACCCGGCTCCAGCACGCCGTTACCGCACACGACCGCGCAATCGGCGTCATCGGCCGCCGTGCAGCCCGTTCCACAGCACCCATCACCGCTCTCGCACACCGACACCGGGTCAACCGTACACACCGCGGTACAACCGGCGCCTTCCAGGCGAGCCTCGGTGCAGCTCTCGGTGGTTTCGCACGTCGTGGGGCAGGCGCCTTCCTCGCCCGCGGCGATCGCAATGTCGCACGTCTCAAAGTCGTTCAGAACCCCGTTACCACAGAGCAGCGTGCAGCGGTTCGTGCATTCGTTGGTGTCGTCCGCGTCGCCGTCATCGCACTGCTCAGCACCCTCAACAACCCCATTTCCGCAGCGGCCTGTCGGGGTGGTGTCAGAAGAGTCGGCATCGTCAGCGCCCGATCCGTCGGCTGCGTCCGACTCGCCTCCATCGGTCGCTCCGTCGGGTGCCACATCCGCGCCAGTCGAGTCTCCGACGTCGGACAGGTCACTCTCACCGTCCTCTGGCGTTACACTGTCAGGCAGCGAACCATCAGGCACCTCGGCGTCACCGATGGACTCCGCATCCACACACACGCTGGCCACGCACAGCTGGTCCGACTCGCAGTCATCGGTCGCGGTACAAACGGTACCGCCAGGACCCGATGTGCCGCAGGCAAACAGAGCGGAAGCCAGCCACAGTGCAAGCCCAGCTTTCAGCAGGGACCTGTTACGAACGGACGGGCGCGTTGGAGAATCGTTTCGAGCAGTCACATCGACCTCGGGTGAAAGCGGCAACCCGCGCGGCTCACACGGGTCCAAATATGGCCAAAGTCGCTCTACAAGGTTCCCCGTTGTTCTTCAAGTGCGCTGATGAAGGGTAATTTTCGTGTTTTCAACGCATTGCGTTACATTGCGTGCCGCGTTGCGTTACTGCTGTAACGGTCGCGGGTCGCATTTCCCCACAACAACCTGAGCAAAAGCCTCCCGAATTCACTCGGCGTTTTGTACGGGTACCCCGTGGTTCAGGCGCTCATCTGACCGCTCACACGGCATTGCGAAGCGGGAACTCGTCTACGATTCCAGATACGTCAGGAATGACTGACCAGACGCGCGACCACCCCTTACTC
>JAGWVZ010000867.1 GCA_018970625.1 Myxococcales bacterium
TTGAATATCCGGGTGTTCGTACTGAAACGGAACCGGGGAGGCTCGTTCAACACCCAGCGCTACGTACACAGACCGGCCACGCCAGGCGACATCGAACCCCCACGTGGCGTCGTCCCAATGATGCAGAACCCGCGTGGAACCGTCCTGTGCGTGCAGCCTGAGCTCCCAGCCGCCCGGGTCTGCCTCATAGATGCCGGCGAGCCAGACCCCGTCAGGCGACGCGACCAGCCTCTCGGTGGCCAGTATGCCTTCGTAGCAGAGGTCACCCGTCTGAGGGCACAACATCCAGACCGCACTTTCCGCCCCCCAGCGATGCTCGGCGACGCTGGTATGGCGCGCGATCCATATTCTGTCGCCATGAGGGACGTACGAAGCGGGCGCCCAGACACCGTGCTCGCGCGCCGCCAGCGCGACCCACTGCCCATCCGACTCGATGTCGCGGAACAAAATCATTTCGCCGGCCACTCCGATGGCCCAGGACGAAAAAAACACGCCGCTTTCGAGCGGCGCGACGGGCGATCGCTGTTCGTCCGTCCATGCCGTGCCATCATCCAGCAGCACACCGACCTGACCGCTCGCTCCGAGCCAGCGCACACCCGCAACCATGGCGTTCCGAACGGGTTCGGCGGCGAGCACCGGGGTTCCCGTCAGGATCCGGCTCCAGCGTTCCGCGCGCGCATGCAAGGCGGCGGAAAGGGATTCACGAGAACGCGTGCCTCTGGGATCCACCAGAAACAAACGGGCATCGGCCGCCGAAGAGGTTGGGCCGGACTGTGCGATCACATCACACTCCGCGCCCGTATCACTGTCGGCGAGTCGAATCGCGGCCGTGTCGGTAAGGAGCAGCCACTCGGTGGCACCCACCCTCCGTACCTCGCGCAGTACTTTGCCCGATAGTGGCAAAGACCACACATGCTCGACCCGAATAAACTGTACGCTCGATGCCGAGATGGGGCGTGGCGCGCGCCGTCCCTGCCCTGAAGGTGAGGCCTCGACCGGGCTGGTGGTGGGCGTTCCTGACGTCTCTGCACCCTGCTCTACTTCGTGTGCGGCCTGTGCAAGACGGCGGATTCCGGGCAGCTCTGACATGGCGGGATAGGCCGATGCCAGCGCCTGAGCCAGCGACACCACGAGGTCGGCCATCAGCTCCGCGTCCAGCGACGTAGAGACCTGCATCTCCTTTTCGCCAACCAGGACCAGCCGGATGCCGTCCGTTTCGCGACGGGCAAACAGGCGAGGCGCCCACTCCCAGTCCATATCCGTACGAAGACGTGGGTCGTGGGGGTCGGTCTGGAGCAGATGCACCGTGTCCGCAAGCAGGGTTGCCACGAGCCCGGGGCGAACAGGAACCGTCAGATCGCCGTGGGGCGTCACCACGCGGAGCGTACCGGGCGCGAGCATCCAGGGCTCAACAGGGCTTCGCGTTGGCGGATTGCCGTCGCCGCGGCCAGACTCGAACGGACGTATAACGGGCGGTTGCTGTGCCCAGAGCGTTCGGACGGGCAGATCAATGCTCAACGTCACCACATCGCCGCTGTTTGCGCGATGCCGAATGCGGATGGTTCGCGGA
>JAGWVZ010000868.1 GCA_018970625.1 Myxococcales bacterium
GCATCGTCTGGCTCAACGGGTCCGGTGGGGTCAACACCGCGGCCACGATAAAGGTTATCACAACGGCCATTCGCCATTGTTTCAGCAGAAATGCGGCCGTCACCAGCTCCAGGATCGCTAAAAATGTAATGACCACAGGCAATTCAAAGAGCAGCCCGAAGACAAACAGCATGGTCGATGTGAAGGAAAAATAATCCTGCATCATGATCGTCGGATTTGCGCTGTCGATACCAATATCGATCAACACGCTCATCGTCGGTTCGAGCACCAGATAACGACAGAACGCCACGCCACCAAAGAAGAAAAATAGCGTCGCACCCAGAAACGGCACCGCCATTTTCCTTTCACTTTCGTGCAATCCCGGCCCAATAAACAGCCACGCCTGAAGCAGCATCCATGGACCTGCCAGAATCAGTCCGGCCGCCATCGACGTCTTGATGTACACGACGAACGGCTCAATCAGACTGCGGAACGCGATGTAATGTTCCAGCTCAGGATAGTTTTCCTGCATGGCTCGACGGTACGGCTCCATCAGCCACTCGAATACCTGCTCGTGAAACGCCCAGCCCAACCCCGCGGCAATGACGAACCCAATGACCGCATACACCACCCGCGTGCGCAGCTCGCGCAGGTGCTCCATCAACGTCATGGTGCCAGCGGTTTCCTGACTCACGCGTTCTCTCCGTCCATGTCGGGAGCCCCCGTCGGCTCGCCCTGCGCGACCACACCGCGCGGCTTACGCAACGATGGCAGCGGCGGCAGTTCATCTTCCGGGGTGTCATCCACGCCGGCCACGGCTGAAGCACGCGCCCGGGCGGTGGCCCGGCGAACGGCGGAATCCACCGACAACGCCGGGTCAACTTGCGCCGCACCCGCTTGCGTACGCGGCACCATCACATCGTTCTGTTCGAGCGACGTGGCGACCGCATCGGATGCAGGCAGGGCGGCAGGTATATCCGACGACGGCCCGTGTTCGGACGCTTCACCACCCGACTCGCTCTTTGCGAGCTCCACCGACTGCGCCTCATCCACCTTCTTCTTCTTTCGCTCGCGAATCTGGTCGATCTCGACCTCCTGCGCGAGCCGACGGATTTTGTCGCGCTCCATGGAGAGCTCGTCGCGGATCTGCTTCCGCAGGTCTTCCATGGACACGGTGGATTGAATCTCGCGCGTGACCTGACTCAAATCCCCCGTAAACTTGCGCACTTCGCGCATCATCTTGCCCAGGCTCCGCATAAGCTCCGGGATTCGCTCGGGCCCCAGTACCACCAGGGCGACCAAGACGATGATGATGAGTTCTGGACCGCTGATGCCGCACATGGAGGGCCTCGTCACCGACGCACCGCGCGCCGCCGGGGGTTCTTAGCCACACTGCCGGCATTGCACAACGAAGAATCTATCGGGCGGCCGCGATGGGTGGGCGCTACATGGGAAGGTACGATATCACGGGACGGCCGCCACAAGGGCGGCCGCTGCGAGGCACGGATCAGGAGATTTCACGGGGCGGCCGTTGCACGTGATTCAACCCACGTACGCAAACAAAAACCACCGTGAATTCAAAGACGGCC
>JAGWVZ010000869.1 GCA_018970625.1 Myxococcales bacterium
TAAAAACCATTTCCCATTCCGATGGTGTCGGTGTTGTCGTACAGCGTGTTGTTTGTTGAGGCAGTACCAGTCATGTAGCGGTGTCCGCACGGAAGCAGCGGAGTCGCGTATGGATCGACACCATACTGGAAGCCGAGAACGCGCTGGAGTCCAACGGTATACCCATAGCCACCATTGCCACCGTTGCTGTCGCCAATCGTCACAATGTCAAGGCTGTCACGACCAGCAACGACATCTTGGAGGAACTGCGCTGCACGCTTGTTGCCGTACACGCAGCTCGCGTTGCTAGGCTGCATGTATCTATTGATGATTAGCGTCATCTCTTTGCTCCTTTTCGCACAGCCCGACAGCATTCCGGCTTCACGCACGCTTCCGGCTGATCAGGGTGATGCTCGGCGCGTTCAGCCCAGCCGAGCGAGATGAACTCAATCGCCATGGATTCAGCAAGGTCGTAGACCTGGCCATCGCCATAGCCCTCGTCAGCCGTTCCGACAGCGGTGAGCATTTTGACCTTCATCTCGTCCTCTGAAATCCCCTGGGGAGGTTTCCCTCCCCAGGGGGTGATGCACTCATTCACTCAGCCGATCAGGCCGACGCGCCGCGCAGATACTTGAAGGCCGACATGTTCGTCAGCTTCACATCGACGCGGTTCGTACACACATAGCCAACCTGATCGTTCGCCGCGTACAGCTCGTTCAGAACGCGCAGGCTGTAGCCCGAACGCTCGCCGATGACGCAGTAGTCCCAGGCGCCGACCATTCCGCAAATTCCGCCGCCCGAGGCGAAGCCCTGGCTGCTGGTCGCCGGAGCCGGGACGTACTGGCTCGCGTAGACCGGGATGCCGAGGATGCGATCGGGCTCGCCGAGCACACCACTGGGCTGCCAGAAGTAGTTGAGCGTGCCACCAGCGACGGCTGCCTTGCGGACGTATCCAAGGGCGGTGTCAGAGAGCAGGATCGCAGCGCTGGGGTGCGAGCGATACTCGCGGCCGAGGCTGTAGACCCAGTCAATGATTTCAGCCGCAGTGATCGCGGTGTTTGACGCCAGCTGCTTGCCGACCGACGGACCACTGGAAGCGATCGTCAGGACGCCCGTTGGCTGACCGGACGAACCCGTGCCGTTGAGCATGCCGTCTTCCTCAGTCTGCGCAAACGACTTGGCGAAACTGTTGGTGATGATGCTCTCGATCGAGAAACCAGCGCCGCGGGCGGGGGCGTCATCGAGCAGCTCGCGGCTGACCTTGGCAAGGCCGGCCAGCTTCTTGGGCTGCAGCACGACGTTGCTGTAGGTCGGGTTGGTCTGCAGCGAGTCGGTGATCGACGAGCCTTCGGTCGTCCAGTTCACGCTGGCGAGCGCGCTCTCGATCACGATGTCGCGCTTCCACGAGCCGAGCGGCATCACGGTCGCGATCTTGCGGAGGACCACGACCTTCTGCAGCAGCTCGTACATGCGGCTATGGAATTCCGTGGGGGGGACGATGTCGCCGAGGCCCGTGCCGCCCTCGCTGAGGGCGCGCATCTCGGTCACCGGGGTGTGCTCGCCGCGCTTGAGGTAGGTCTCGTA
>JAGWVZ010000096.1 GCA_018970625.1 Myxococcales bacterium
CTGCCGCGAGACTCCTGCCAGGTGATGCCGCCGGGGTAGCCGGCGGACAGGCGAGACAGGATCTCGCGTGGGTCCACGCGGTGCACAGCGGCCATGAAGGTGCGATTAAGCCAGCGCGGGTCCGAGGTCGCGATGAGCATCGCGTCGGTCTCGTCGAAGGGGTTCAGGCGGGCACCGCCGGCGAGCTGCCGCCAGTCGGGCAGCCCCGAGAGCATATTCTCAATGGTTGCGCGGTGCTGATTGGTACGAATGCGGTCATTGCGCAGAATCACGGTGACCACCGACGAGTCGGGGCCCCACACGCTGACATCGGTCGCGACGGGATTCAGCGTGCCCGCAGGATACCGCTCCGACGGGGGCAGGTTCATGTCGGGGCCGGCGGCGACGGAGCCTTCTGCTGTCGCCGCCTCTGCGGCTGCCGCCGCCTCACGCTCCAGCCGTTCGCGCTCCAGCCGCTCCGCCCGTTGTTGGGCACGGCGTTCGCGCTGCTGTCGCAGACGTTCCTGACGCGCTTCTTCGAGGGCGATCTCTTCGGGGGTGGGTTCTGGTGCAGCGGCCTCTGCTTCGGGCTCGGGCTGAGCCGGCTCTACCGCTTCTGGTGGTTCAGGCGTCAGCTCTTCGAGAGCAGCGTCGGGCTCCTCCACCAGCTCTTCTTCGGGCACGACGTCTTCTTCCTGCACATCGGGCGCTGGTTCAACGTCGGAGCCTGCGTCCATTTCTTCTACCTCGGGCGGTAGTTCTGCGGCGGCGAGCGTTATTTCTGGAGCTACATTGACTAACTGTGTGCTTCCTTCGGCTTCTGACTCGGCCACATAGCCAAAGTGTCGCATGAGCGCGATGCCGGTGGACTCTTCAAAGCTGACTTCCACCTCAGGCAAAATCGCCGCACCAATAAACGTGCCCAGCAGACCAAGCGAGTGAAGTCCGAGCGATAACACCAGCGTCGCAACGAACGCTCGCTCATCGGGGGTCATGCGCGTAATCTTGAACGCAGTGGCCTCTTCGATCGCCGCCAGCGCTGCGGTATCGGTGCGGCGCTCGGGCCGGAGTTCCGATTCTGGGCTGTTCTGGTCGTCCGGTTCAGTCATGCGTTCACCCCGGGCCTGTGCCCGAACAGAAACACCTTTCACGAAGCGTGTGCATCAGGAACATGCCAGCACATGGCTGGGTTTCAATCGCCTGCGTGCGTTAGCAGATTGGTCGTGCAATAACGACTCCGAAACAGCAGAACGTGACCACTTGCAAACCCTGTCGCCCTCTCTTCAACGCGGATCACCATGAAACGACCTGTGATTTCCCTCTCCCGCGCCCTGTTGCTCGCGGCTGCGCTGGGCGCAGCGCCAGCGGCTGCGCAGCAGGTAGACCTCGACTTCCCGATCGAGCAGTTTACGCTCGACAACGGCTTGCGTGTGGTGGTGCAGACCGACCATAGCGCCCCCACCGTTGCCATCGCCGTCTACTACGACGTCGGCAGCCGGAATGAAGTCGAAGGACGCACGGGGTTCGCCCACTTCTTCGAGCACATGATGTTCAAGGGTTCGGTGAACGTACCGGAAGGACAGCACTTTCGGTACATCTCGATCAACGGCGGTGATTTGAACGGCACCACCAGTGAAGACCGCACCAACTACTACGAAATCCTGCCATCCGATCGGCTCGAGCTGGGCCTCTGGCTCGAGGCCGACCGCATGCGCGGTCTGGTGATCACGGAAGACAACTTCAACAACCAGCGTGAGGCGGTGAAAGAGGAGCGGCGGCTCCGCATCGACAACCAGCCATACATGCCGGCGTTCCTCGAGTTCTTCGACCTTGCGTACGACAGCTTCGAGTACTCGCACAGCGTCATCGGCTCGATGGAAGACCTCGATGCGGCGGTCATCCCGGACGTCGAAGCCTTCTTCGACATGTACTATGCACCCAACAATGCCGTGCTCACGGTGGTGGGCGACGTCGATCTCGACGACGTGCGCGCGATGGTCGAAGAGCATTTCGGCGACATCCCGCGTGGTACCCAGCCGCCTCCGGTGGTGATTGAGGAGCCTGGGCGCACCGCGATGGTGGTGCGGGAAGTTACGGACCCGCTCGCGACGCAGCCCGCCCTGATGATGGGCTGGCAGGTGCCGCCTGCGCCGGGTGAAGAGAGCGACGCGGTGCTTGTCGCGGACATCATTCTGGGCACGGGCGAGTCTTCTCGCCTGTACTCGCGTCTGGTGCGCCAGGACCAGACGGCGCTCGAGGTCGCGTCGTACATCGACGGACGTCGTGGTCCGGACATTGAGTACATCTTCGCCGTGACCGCCGGTGCGGACCCTGCGGAAATCCAGGCGGTGATCCTCGAAGAGGTGGAACGCCTTCGCACAGACGGTATTACCGAGGAAGAGCTTGCCCTGGCGCGTGCCCAGCTGATTCGAGGCACGGTGGCGGGTGCCGAAGAGAACCTCTCCCGCGCGCTTACCATCGGCCGCGACATGCTCTATTACGGTGAGCCCGACCGCATCAACAGCGCGATCGAACGCATCGAGGCGGTCACAGTCGAGCAGGTGAACGCGGTTCTCCGTACCTATTTCACGCCAGAGCACGCCACGGTGCTGCTCGTTCGCCCGGCTGCCGCAGCCGAACAGGGGGCCCCATGATGGTTTCGACTCGCATTTCCACCCTTGCGGTGGCTGCAGCCCTGCTCGCCGCCTGCGGCGGCTCGCAGGCGTCCGGTGACCCGACCTCGATGCCGATAGATGGCACCGACCTCGTCACGCGTGAGATGGCGCCTCTGACCGCACTCGAATCGCCGCCACCGCCGGGTGATCCTGCGCCGTACGAGTTGCCTCAGGTCGAGGAGATCGAGCTGTCGAACGGCCTCGACGTCGTCCTGGTCCGCCGCCCCGCCTTCCCCACCATCTCTGTGCGGCTCGGGGTGCGTGCCGGCATGGATGCCAGCGATGGAAACCTCGCTGTGCCCGAGTTGACGATCCGACTGCTGCGCGACGGTACAACAACCCGCGACTCAGACGCGATCGCACGTTATATCGACGGCAACGGCCTCGGTTTCAGCGCCTCGGCAGGAGACAACAGCGCCACGCTCGCGGCAGATGGCCTGTCGACCCAGCTGCCCGAGCTGCTGACGCTGCTCTCAGACCTGACGCTGAATCCGACCTTCGCCGAAGACCGGTTTCTGGCGCGTCAGGAGGAGCTCGCGGGCGAGATTCAGCTCGCGCAGGCGCAGCAGAGCTACCACCTGAGCCGAATCGCGGATCGGGCCATGTTCGGTGACCACATCTACGGTCGCACCCTGACGACCGAGGAAGTTGTCGCTGTAGATCAGGCGGCTGTCGCAGCGTTCCATGAGGCGACGTTCGGTCCCGATCGTGCCCGCCTGGTGCTCGTGGGCGCCTTGCCCGAGGACGCGGCTGCGCAGATCGAGGCCGCCTTCGGCGCCTGGGAACCCACAGGCAATGCCTGGGCACCGACCGACCCGCCCGAGCCCACATTCTGCAACGTCGCCCACGTCGCCTTCCGCCCCAACTCAGCGCAGACGGCTGTGACCTGGCTCGGCGACTCTCTGGAATCCAGCGAGGCAGGCTACTTTGACGCCCTCGTCGCCAACGAGATCCTGGGCGGCGGCATCATCGGTCGCCTGTTCATGAGCCTGCGCGAAGAGAAGTCGTACACGTACGGCGCCTACTCGGGCATGCGCGAGGTCGTCGGCGCCGCCTGGTTCCAGGCGTCCTCTAACGTGCGTGGCGAGGTCACGGCCGACGCGGTTGGCGCCTTCATAGAGGAGTTCGACCGATTCCAGCAGGAGACGATGCCCGAGACCGACCTTCAGGATAACGTCAGCTACCTGTCGGGCGTGTTCCCGATCGAGCTCGCGCGCAATGGTGCGGTCGCCGGCCAGCTCCTGAGCCTCTACAACCGGGGCCTAGACGCGCCGGCGTGGCTCGAAGGCTATCGCGACGCCGTCACGTCGGTATCGATCGACTCGGTGACCGAAGCCGGTCGTTCGCTCATCAACCCTGCCGCGCTTACGCTGGTGATGGTCGGCGAGGAACCCTTCGTACGCCCCGCGGCGCTTCAGTACGCGTCAAAGGTCTATGTGTACGACCTCGACGGCGAGCTGGTGGAGACGCTCGACGGCGAAGCCTCCAGCACCTGCCCCGAGTAAGTCAGGAACGCAGCGAAACAGAGCAGCGGTCTGAATAAACGCCCGCGCGGTCTTTCAACGCCGCCCTGCCAAGGGTCAAAAAGCAGAAAAGCCGTCGAAAGACGGCTTTTCAATGACGTCTGAAGCCCAGTCGCCGGGCTTCTTACGCTACTTCATGCCTTGCCAACGATCTGGAAGGCGATGAGGAGTGCGTAGATGACGAGCGACTCGATAAGAGCCAGCGAGAGGATGAGGGGGGTGAACAGCTTGCCCGAAGCACCCGGGTTGCGTGCGATGCCTTCGAGAGCGGCAGCAGCAGCCTTGCCCTGACCCACAGCGCCGCCGGCAGCAGCCACCGAGATGGCGAATGCAGCTGCGAACAGAGCAAGTCCGCCAGCGCCTGCAGCTGCCGGAGCAGCGTCATCGGCGAACGCCATACCGGCGGCAAGGAAAGTAACTGCGAAAGCGGCGATTGCGGAGACGTTCTTGCTGAGCATGTCGAGGTTCCTCGGTCAGGGACAGGGTGGCGTTAGGTTCGCCAGTTGTCGGTAAAAAAGGTGTACGGAATGGTTATCGCATGACGCGGACAGAACCGCGGAGAGACTCGGAGAAGGTCGCGCGAGTCGCGCGCGCGGGCTTAGTGCGCTTCTTCAGAATGTTCAATGGCCAACGCGATGTAGACAATGGACAGAATGCTGAACACCAGCGTCTGCACCACGCACACGATGGTGCCGAGCATCAGAATCGGCAGCGGGAAGAACAGGGGAAAGGCAACCAGGCCCAGAAAGATGCCCAGAACCTGGTGGTCGCCTACCATGTTGCCGAACAGACGCAGACCCAGCGACACCGGGCGAGCGAAGTGCGAGATGAGCTCGATGGGCAGCATGATGGGGAAAAGCCACGGAAACCCGAAGATCTTCGGGCCCAGAAAGTGTGCCAGATAGTGAAAGCCGTTCTCCCTGAGTCCCCAGATGTGGGTCACGAGGAACACCACCACGGCGGGCGCAATGGTGACGCTCAGAATATCCGTAGGCGGCACCATGCCCGGGATCAGACCCAGCAGGTTGCTGAACAGAATGAAGAGCGCCAGCGTGCCAATCAGCGGCAGAAAGCGCTGCGCATCGTGCCGGTTACCGAAAATCGGCTCGGCGATGCCCAGAATCGCGTCCAGAATGCCCTCGATGACATTGCGAGCGGTGAAACCCTCTTCTGGAATGTACGCATCGGCGCCCTGCTTCGACCAGCTGCTGCGGGTGAGCGCGACCAGAAGAAGCACAATGCCCGTCGACAGGGCGGCAAGAAAGAGGTGCAGCACGGAGCTCACCGGCTTGCCTTCCATCAGGCTGTTGCCAAACAGGCTGGCCAGCGACGCATTCAGGGCATCAAAGCCCGGCAACAGATTGAACCACGTGAAGTCAGCGGCGACAAACGTCATGACATCCTCCCGTCTGAACCAGACGGCAGCAGGCCTGCAGGCGCAGGCGGATCACTATCGTGTACACTCTGGCGCAGGGCACAGCCAACCATCGCCAGAAACACCAGACTCAAACCAACCGTGAAAGGCGCAACCACTACGCCCACCACCGTTACACTCAGCAAAATCAGCGTAGCCAGCACCAGAAACTTGGTGACGAGCACAAAGAACCAGAAGCCGCTCACAGCCTCGTCACGTGTCATCGCCGCAACCACTCGGGCCAGCACCACGCGCAACACGGTCACGTTCGCCAAACCAAGCGCGCCACCAGCGAGCAGGCTCACGCCGTGCTTCCAGGACACCACACCCCACGCCAGCGCCAGTACCCCAATCAGGGCTGCGGCGATGCGTTCGGCGTTCTTGAGCGAGTCGTCGTTCATGTCAGCGGTCGTCGAGGTTCTGTTTGCGGGCGAATCGATACAGACTGCGGAATGCGGCGGCCGAACCGAAAATCACGCCGGCCATCAAAAGCCATGGCTCTGTGCCAAATTTTCCGTCGAGCCACATGCCACCGAACGCGCCGATAGCAATCGAGATACCGAACTCCAGACCAACCGCGCCGGCCGACGCATACTCCATGGACACTGGCTTACGGCCATCCCTGGGATCTGGCGTTGGTTCGGTCATCGGAAAGCCTGGTTTGCCGTCAAAGCGACCAGCCATGGGGCGCGGACGGTCTAGCACTACTTTTCGCGGAGCGTCAACCACATGGACGCCACGAAGACACACTCTACGTTGGCCCTCGCAGCCACTCAGCAGCTGCGCCCAAACTCCCGTGCCACAACGGCAAAGCTCTCGCGCGCCGCCGCCAGCGTCTCAGCAATCACCGCCGAGTCGTGTCCCAGCCCCGTGAACGAAGCCTCGAACGCGCTCGGCGCCAGATACACACCGCGATCCAGCATCTCGTGAAAGAACCGATTGTACTCCGCCACCCGCGATCGCTTCGCGTCCGCGTAGCTCCAGACTTCCTCATTCGTGAAGAAAATCCCAAACATAGCGCCCACACAGTGCCCGGTAACCGCCACGCCGGCCTCGGCCGCCGCTGCACACAGGCCGTCGTACAGCTCGCGCGTGCGCGCCGCCAGACGCGGGTAAAACTCGCGGTCCGCGCTCAGCAGTCTCAGCGTGGCCATGCCCGCCGCCATCGCCAGCGGGTTCCCCGATAGCGTGCCTGCCTGATACACCGGCCCCGCCGGCGCCACCATCTGCATGATCTCCCGCTTGCCGCCGTAAGCGCCCACCGGCAACCCGCCGCCGATGATCTTTCCCAGCGTCGTCATGTCCGGGGTCACACCGTAGTGCTCCTGCGCACCACCGAGCGACACGCGAAAGCCCGTCATGACCTCGTCGAAGATCAGCACGGTGCCCGCCTGCGTACACAGCTCGCGCAACGCCCGCAAATACCCTTCCCGCGGAGCCACACAGCCCATATTGCCCGCGACCGGCTCAATGATCACCGCCGCCAGCTCGGTTCCGTAACGCTCAAACACAAGCCGCAGCGCATCCAGATCATTCAACTCGATCGTGATCGTGTTTGCGGCCACCTCGGCCAGCACACCCGGCGTCGACGGCAACCCCAGCGTGGCCACACCCGAGCCGGCATCGCTCAACAGACTGTCCCCGTGCCCGTGATAACCGCCCTTGAACTTCAGCAGCTTTGGCCGCCCCGTAAACCCGCGCGCCACCCGAATCGCCGACAGCGTCGCCTCGGTACCCGAGCTTACCATCCGCACCATCTCCACGCCCGGCACCATCGCAATCACCATCTCGGCGAACTCGTTCTCGGCTGCCGTCGGACAACCGTATGACGTGCCGCGCGACGCCGCGTCCACGATCGCCCCGATCACATCCGGGTGCGCATGCCCCAGAATCATGGGGCCCCACGACCCAATGTAGTCGATGTAACGGTTGCCGTCGACGTCCTCGATGTACGGACCGAACGCCCGCTGCACAAATACCGGAGTGCCGCCAACGCCCTTGAACGCTCGCACCGGACTGTTCACTCCACCGGGCAGCAGCTGCTGCGCACGCTCGAACAACGCCTCAGATCCACTTCGATTCATCGTCTGCACCGGCTCAGGGTCACCAGGAGTCACCAGATTACACATGCCCGCGACCTTCAGCCCTCTTTTGGCAGGGCGGCGGTACGCTTCGGCGCCGCGCTACGGCTAAAACGACCGCCCACGCAGCGCAAGTGGCCCCGCAACTTCCGGCTCAGGCGATCACCTCGAACGCTATCCCGCCCTGAAGAGCCATAGAATCAGCTCATCGAACCGTTGCGCCCACGCGGCCTCGTTGTGCACGGCACCCGGCACGATCACGCGCTGAATCTCCCCATCCGTAAAGCCAACGCCCCGTAGCGCGGCGATCGTGGAGTCCATCGCAGCGATCATCGTCGCCGCGTTGTAGCCCAGCACCACCTCGGCGTCGCCGTAATCCATCCACCAACGCATGGGTGCCCGACGGCCCTCTACCGCGAGCACCGCGTTCACCGAGCCTTGCAGCACGTCGGGGTTCAACGTCGGCGACACACCACCCACCTTCGAAAACACTTCCGGATGCACCATGCCCGCATAGACCGACACCAGGCCACCACGTGAGCTACCGATGATCGCGGTGTGCTCGCGAGCCGGCAGGGTGCGATACTCTTCGTCGACCCAGGGCTTTAATACCTCGACCACAAATTCCAGATAGGCATTCAGGCGTCCCGGGCGACCTTCACAACCAAGCGCATTCGGAAAAGGCGAATAATCACATGCACGCTCGGCACCATTATCCACCGCGACAACCATAACGGGTGGCATACGCCCCTCCAGACTCAGCCGCGAAATGGTTTCGTCTACCTGCCATTCCACGCCAAATCCTGCCGACGCGCGGTCGAAGACATTCTGCCCGTCCTGCATGTAAACAACGGGGTAACGTCCCGTAGATGTTTCATAATTCGACGGCGTATAAACCCGGACAATTCCCGTACGACCCAGCTGCGGAATATTGAAATCGGGAATGATGGTCACATTTCCCCAGATGGTCGATGCCGGGTTCGACTCTGTCTCCCAATATCGAATCTGGTGGGCAATCACCTCGGCCGACGCTGGGACCACGAGCGTACGATCACTTCCGACGCCGGAATATCCGCCTTCTTCGGTCTCCCAGTTGCCCTGAGTAAATTTATACGACCAGACGTCGCCTGCCGTTCCCAGTGGAATTCGTATTTCCCAGTTTCCTTCTTCGTTTCGCAGCATTGGCTGGTGCGTCCAACCGTTGAATTCTCCGGCGACATGAACGACGGCCGACGCTGGGGTGCTAGCCGGAATATCGCCCACCATCAGGGTTAATTGCCCGGCCGTGACGCGCGGTATTTGCCAGACGGCAGCGTTCAACGGCTGCGGGTCATGGGCATCGTCCACGTGGTCGAGGTCGGAATCTGGATTTTCCGGGTTGGTCCCTGCGGCGATTTCATCGATATCCAGAATGCCATCACCATCGCTGTCCACCGTCGGGTCAACGGTCACATCGGACGTATCGCGCTCGATGTCGCCTGCGGCCGAGTCTGCGACTGTCGCTGTGTCGGTTGTGTCGAAGCCCGATGTGACATCGTCAGCGTCAGTGGTCGTTGTATCGCGCGGATCGACGTCATCGGCATCGGGTAAAACCCCATCGCCGTCGCTGACATCTACTGGATCTGCGTCGGCCGCGTCCGCGAGCGCCGTGTCGGTACCGGTCGCGTCTGCGTCAGTATCAGACGCACCTGAACCGTCCGCAGCCAGCACGTCCGATGGTTCCACAACATCCGCGATGTCAGGCACTTCGGCATCTTCGCCGCCTACATCCCTGCCCGGCCGTCCGACGTCTGGGGTGCCGTCTGAATCGAGCGCCTCTGTGGGGTCATCGCTACAGGCCACCACAACGGCAGCGATCATCAGGGTGCAGGTCGCGAAAATCAGTCTTCGCATCGTCAACGTCCGTGTCAGGTGCAGACGGTTGGTATGACGACTGCTTCGTCGGGATTCAAGTGCGCCCTGCCCCGTTTTGCGGCGGGCAAAAACGCGAACCCCCTGGCGTCACATACCGTGGTTCGTTCAGGGGGCGCTGGGTTCCGAATGTCGGACAACTACTCGTCGCCGGCGGTATCGGGGTCTTCGCGACGCAGCTCGTCGTCTGGCGTGGCATCCATAGCCGGTTCGGCGGACGCATCATCGCCGACGAGGGACGGATTCACGGCTTCGCCGT
>JAGWVZ010000870.1 GCA_018970625.1 Myxococcales bacterium
CAGGGTTCCCGGAAACGCCCGCGAACCGCCCGATTCACACAGCGTCTGAACGGGAATCTGCAGCGAGAGCTCCTCGTCCAGCTGAAAGGTAAGGTCGCACAGGCTGTCCCCCGTCGACGGAGACGTTGGCAGGTCTACCTGCGACGGCGAAGCTTCAGCGTGGTCAACGGCTTCGTCTCTGCCAGACCCCTCAGGCTGCGGCGGCGTGGAGGCGGATGCCAGACAGCCGGTCTGAAGGACCACGCCAATGAGGATGCAACGCCCTGCCCCCCACGCGGCCGTCATTCGGCCTCCGCAGCAGGCACGAATCGATAGCGCTCTCCCAGAATGCGGACAAGCTCGCGCGTGACGTAGATGGCGCCATGGAGTGACAGGTGCGTGCCATCGTCAGCGCGGAAAGCGCGCGAAGTGCCGTCGAGTTCGATGCGCTCGGCGTACTCCCCATTCTCATCGGACGTCATCTCCCAGGTGCTGATGTACCAGGCGCCGCGGGCATCGCTGGCGCGACGCGTGACATCATTCAGGCGCTCCATCTTCGCCCGATACGAGGTCGCGCGCATGATGGGCATACCCACAATGACGACCTGTGCGCCTCCATCCTGATAGATTTGAATGAACTGTTCGACCCGCTCCCCGTAAGCCTGAATCCAGGCATCGGTGTCATCCCACCGGGCTCGAACGCTCTGGTCTTCGTTGGTCATGCCCTGACAGTCGTTGCCGCCGACCTGCGCAATCACAAGGTCCGGGTTGAACTCGGCGACGAGCTCTCGCGACTTCTCCATCCAGTCGAAATAATCAGGGCGCGAGAGCCCCGACGAGTGACGTCCAAAACGCATGACCTGCACGTCTTCCATCGCCTCGAACGCGTGTTCCAGCTCTCGCCCCAGTTCGAACTGAATGGAAGAAGCGCCTACCACCAGCACGCGCGTCGGACGAAACCTGTCGTCGAGCTGAGCCACCTCACGTGACGGCGGGGGCGCCGGGTTATCAGCGTTGGCCGATGCCTCGGCCGGGGCCGACTGCCCCGACGCTTCTTCGCCGGAGCCGGCGAGAGTGTCGACCGCAGGCGGTTCCGCCGCCGCCAACGGCTCGGGTTCCACGATCTCAGGTCGGGTCGGTACCGGCGCCGCAACATGGCCAATCACGGGAAAACTCCCGTAGAAGTCATCCCGGAATTCTCCCAGGCTCTGGCTCAACATGCCGACGCCCACGCCGCGTGTCAGCGTCCTCCAGTGGCCCGCCGCCGACGCCACCCAGACCGGCGGCTCCCAGTCCTGATCGCCCAGCTCGTACGCCTGCGCGAGGTCGGGACCAAAAAAGACGGCGACAGAGGCGGCCATGGCCCATAACCCGGCGAGGAGGGAGCGCGCGGGAAGTGCCTGAGACGACGGGACAGGAGATTCAGCAGCTTTTTTCATGGCGCGCTCAAAAACCGAAGTAGGCGTTGGCAGACTGACCACCGGGACGAATCAGCAGCAGCAGAATCAGGACAACGCTCCAGAACACGAACCGTTTACGCACATCGAACGAATCCGATGCCCGAACAAACCATACAT
>JAGWVZ010000097.1 GCA_018970625.1 Myxococcales bacterium
GTGTGACGTATTTGCCCGTCAGCGACGTCGACGCGCTGGCATCGTTCCATGAGGTCACCCGACTCGAGGGCATCTTCCCTGCGCTGGAGTCGTCGCACGCCACAGCGCTCGCTCGGCAGCTTGTGCGTTCCGGCGTCGATGTCAGCAGGGGAATGCTCATCAATCTCTCTGGCCGCGGTGAAAAAGACATCCCAACGGTGCAGAAGGCGATGCAGGAGGGTGCATGAATCATCTGGAAGCTGTGCTCCGTGGACTTCGCGACGAGGGCCGCAAAGGTCTCATTCCCTTTGTTTCTGCTGGTGACCCCAGCCTGGAGGTGACGCACGATGTTCTGCTCGCGCTGGACGATGCCGGCGCGTCGGCCATCGAGGTAGGCGTACCGTTCTCCGATCCGATCGCGGATGGTCCGGTGATTCAGGCGTCATCGCAACGCGCGCTGGCGTCTGGTGCTACCCTGCCCGGGGTGCTGGACATGATCAGCTCTCTGAAGGGGAGATTGCGCGCGCCTCTGGTGCTCTTCAGTTATCTGAACCCGATTGATCGCCTTGGGTTTCAGGCGTTTGCGTCGCGCAGCGCGGCGAGTGGTGCTAGCGCGCTTTTGCTTACAGATGCTCCGCCGGGCGTGGAGCCTGAGCTCGAGGCGGCGCTCGTTTCTGCCGCTCTGGACCGCATCGTACTCGTCGCGCCGACCACCCCGTCGTCGCGTATGCCGCTGCTTGCGTCGCTGGCTCAGGGATTCGTGTACGTGATCGCGCGGCGTGGCGTGACGGGTGCAGGCGCTGCGGACGATGAGGCACCCGGTCTCGTGGCGGGTATTCGCGAGTATTCGTCAGTTCCGGTGTATGTAGGGTTTGGTGTGAGCACCCGGCAGCACGTGGAAACCATTCATGCGTATGCCGACGGTGCTATCGTCGGGAGTGCGCTCGTGGACCTTCTGCATTGCACACCGCTGAAGGACCGGGCACACACAGCCGGTTCGTTCCTGAGATCACTCCAGCCTTGATGTCGTGTCGCGCGGCCTGCCTGTCCCGAAATGGGCGGTGGTTTCACGTGAAACAGGGTCGCCCGTGCTGCATGCTATTCGTCGGTGGCCATCCGGTTGGCAACATCCGGTGCGCCGTGCGCGGCGTGTGCCCTCGAATCGGGCAGGACAGGCGAGCAAAGATTCACATGGCCCATCTTACGTCCCGCCCGTGCTTCTGCCTTACCGTAGAGGTGTACGTGAGCACCGCGCTGTAGCCATGCGTCGCGTTGGTGCACTTCGTCTCCAATCAGGTTGACCATCGTGGTAGCACATCGAACGGTGGTCTTGCCTAACGGCAGACCGGCAACGCACCTGACCAGCTGTTCGAACTGGTCGGTGTCACAACCATTCTGAGTCCAGTGCCCACTGTTGTGTGGCCGGGGCGCCATCTCGTTGACGAGTACGTCCCCCGCTGGCGTCACAAAGAACTCAAATGCGAGCAATCCCGTCACGTTCAGATGCCGCGCGATCATCTGTGCTGCATTGCGCGCCTTCTCGGCTGTTTCCGCGGATACCGGCGCAGGTACCACGCTCCGATGAAGAATATGGTCCCGATGTTCGTTCCATGTGACGGGAAACTGGGACTCTTCACCACTGGCGGAGCGGGCCGCAATGACCGAGATTTCACCCGTAAAATTCACGTAACCTTCCAGAATACACTCGACGAAACCGAGTGTACGGTGGGCGGCGATGAGTTCAGATAAATCATGTGCCTTTACCTGCCCCTTTCCGTCGTACCCCATCGTATTGGTTTTCAATATGGCGGGATATCCGGTGCGCTCCCCGGCCTCTGCATAGACAGCACCGATCTGCTCATGGGCCGGAATGGCAGCCCAGGGCGCGGTTCCAAATCCGAGCGAGTTGGCACACATTTTTTCGTTCATGCGATTCTGTGCAACCTTCAGGACCACGGCTCCCGGGAACACGGGGCGAATGTGTTGCAAGAATTCTACAGCCTGTACCGGGACATTCTCAAACTCGAGCGTGATGACGTCGCAGCGCTCCGCGAAGCGGCGCAGCGCGCTCTTGTCGTCCCACTCTGCGACAATGGTCGCGTCGGAGTTCTGTGACGCCGGAGAGTTCGGCTCGGGTGTATAAATCAGCGTTCGAAACCCAAGTCGATGTGCGGCATCCACGGTCATTCTGCCGAGCTGCCCGCCGCCCAGAATGCCGATAACCGACAAAAGGGGCAGACTGCTCATGCGTGCGCTCCAACGTCCACGGGAACCTCTGAGACAGCGTCCGTCTGTCGCTGTCTGAGCTCCTCGAGACGCTCTGCCAGTGCGGGGTCATGCAGCGAAAGGATAGAAGCTGCCAGAATACCTGCGTTCTTCGCGCCAGCCTCCCCGATCGCCAGCGTACCCACCGGAATGCCGCCGGGCATCTGCACAATCGAAAGCAGCGAATCCAGTCCGTTCAGCGCTCGGCTCTGCACGGGTACGCCCAGCACCGGCAGTGAGGTCATGGAGGCCACCATGCCGGGTAGATGAGCCGCGCCCCCTGCCCCCGCAATGATGACGTGCAGACCCCGCGCACGAGCGGTCTTTGCGTACTCGACGAGTCTGTCCGGAGTGCGGTGTGCAGACACGATCCGGCTCTCTACGTTGACCCCAAGACCCTGTAGAACATCAACAGCGAGCTTCATGGTCGGCCAGTCTGACTGACTTCCCATAATGACACCCACGAGCGGCTGAATAGATGATTGAGGCACGTTCCTTCTCCTGTCACGACAAGGGCCGCCTCATTACCACGGTCTGTGCACATGTCCACGTTGTCGCAATCGTGCATGCTGGTGCGAGAAAGACATCTGGGGGCGCATTGCACACTCTGGAGGCGGTGCTGAGTCACATCGCCGCAGAAGAAGGCAAACCCCGGCTGGTTACTCGGGGAACCTGTTCGGTGAGTTCCGGGTCGTGCCTCGAAGTCGTAACGGGGGCCTCAGGGGACCGGCGGCACAACAAATTGCGAGCCCACGTGTGCGTGCGGATGACAACCCGCGCCTTCGGTTCTATACGCCCGCCCTGCCCAGGTTATCCAAGTCAGACAGGAGCTCCCGAATGAAAGCAGCATACATTGTTGATGCCGTTCGTACCCCGATTGCACGCCACGGCGGTGGACTGGCCGCCGTCCGCACCGATGACCTGGCGGCGCACGTGGTGAGCGCCCTCGCCGCGCGGCAGCCCGAAGCGGTAAGTCGTTTGAATCAGGTGATTTTTGGCGCGACCAATCAGGCCGGCGAAGACAATCGTAATGTCGCTCGCATGGCGGTTCTCCTCGCTGGATTGCCAGATTCTGTGCCCGCAGTGACCGTCAATCGGCTGTGTGGGAGTGGGCTGGAGGCGCTGACAGATGCGGTCATGCGCGTGTGGGTGGGTGACGCTGACGTGGCTATCGCCGGCGGAGTGGAGAGCATGACGCGCTCGCCGTATGTGTTTGGGAAGGCATCGGAGTCATGGTCGCGCGAGGCCCCCAAAGTATATGATACCAGTCTGGGATGGCGCTTTGAGAACCCGAAGATGGCGGAGCGCTTCGAGCTACAGTCGATGGGCATGACGGCCGAAAATGTAGCAGCACGCTGGGGAATTACGCGAGAAGAGCAGGATCAGTTCGCGCTTCGTTCTCATCAGAAGGCGGCCGGGTCGGTGGCCGCGGATGCGTTCGCCGCGGAGCGCGTGGCGGTGTCTGTTGCACAGAAAAAAGGCGACGCGGTGCTTTTCGATCGTGACGAATGCGTTCGCACCGATGCATCGCTGGACTCGCTGGCGCGGTTGCGACCGGTCTTCCTGAAGGGTGGCTCGGTGACTGCCGGAAACAGCTCGCCGATCAACGACGGTGCGGCTGCACTGCTGGTGGTGAGCGAAGAGGTCGTTCGGGAGCTGAACCTGACACCACTGGCGCGCGTGGTGTCTTTTGGAACGGCAGGTGTGGAGCCGAACTATATGGGAGAAGGTCCCATTCCGGCAGGCAGGCTGGCGCTGAAACGTGCGGGCTGGACGACCTCGGAGCTGGATGCCATGGAGCTGAATGAGGCGTTTGCGGCACAGGCGATCGCCTGCATGCGTGGCCTTGAATTGGACGAGGCGAAAGTGAATCAGCGCGGTGGTGCCATCGCGCTGGGTCACCCCATCGGCTGTAGTGGCGCCCGTATCGCAGGCACACTCGCGTGGTTGATGCATCAGAGCGGACAGCAGAAGGGCATGGCTGCGCTCTGTATTGGTGTGGGTCAGGGCATTGCATTGACCATGGAGCGCGCGTAACGCGTAGCCTTGTCTGGCCACGAGTGTAGCACCTGCTGCTCGGGTGTTGATTTACACCGGAGGTGGAACTCGTCTGCCATACCTGATAAGCAGGGCACTAGTCTGATTCTGGTGAACAGCATGTCTCTACGTCTCGCCCTCACCGTACTTTTCTTGCTTTCAACGGCCTCGGCTGCGCACGCATTTGTTCGCACGCCCACGTGCTACCTGAATCAGCCGTCGAATCCTTTTCGTTGTCTCGAAGGAGAGGTTCCGCGCCCCATTTTCTGGCCGCAGGCGTGCGTGCCATGGGAGCTGCACGATCGGGGGATTGCTACAATTCCCGATGTCGCCGAGCTGGAGCGTATTGTTACGGAGAGTTTTGAACCATGGCGGTCTGCCGACTGCGCAAGTATTGACCCGGTCTATGCCGGTCGAAATCCTGTCGCTGCCGTGGGGCCTGGAAATGACCCGAACAACTTTAACGGAAACCTTGTTTTATTTGCTGAGGAAGGCTGGCCGAACGCACCACGTGTTCAGGCGCTGACGTCGGTTACCTATCGCGTCTCTACCGGCGAAATTGTGGACGCCGATATCCATGTGAATGCTCAATATTTTACGGTCGACGAGGTGGATCCGTCGTCACCAGACCCTGCGATCATGGACCTGCAAAATACCGTGACCCATGAAGTCGGGCATTTTCTAGGTCTGGACCATACCGAAGAGGCCACCTTTACGGGTGATTCGGGCCAGTGGCGTGAGGCCACCATGTTCGCCAGCGCAGAGCTCGGCGAGACCCGGAAACGCTCCCTGGAAGTCGACGACATCAATGGTATTTGCGCGATCTATCCGCGTAGGAGTGACGACGAATCCTGTCGTTGTGTGACGTCAGGAGTCGACGTGACCGTCCCGGACCGCGATTGCGTGCCCCTGTCCGAGGACGGGGTGGTTGGCCCTGAGCCCACCCCCGATGCGGGTGCGGACGTGTCGCCTGATTCCGGGAGTGATGCCGGACTCGTGATTGAGCGCCACCCCGAAGGATGTTCGCTGGCCGGTACAAGACACACGGTAAAGGTATCTTCCTTCGCCGCGCTTGTGCTGGCGCTGGTTCTGGCCACTCGACGCTCTCGAAGGTCCTGAACGGTGTCTGAAGCCACGTCGGCACTGGCGCAACGCGTCGCAGAGGTGTTTGGTCCAGAAGGGCGCCTCTCTACGGTACTGGGTCAATACGAGTTCCGACCGCAGCAACAGCAGATGGCCGAAATGGTCACAGACGCCTTCGATAATGGCGAGCGGGTGATTATCGAGGCAGGTACCGGCACTGGCAAAACGCTCGGTTACCTGATTCCTGCGATCCTCAGTGGCCAACATACCATTGTCTCGACGGCCACAAAGACGCTGCAGGAACAGATTTTTCAGAAGGATATTCCGCTCTTGCGCAAAGTGTTGCCGCGTGGGTTTCGGGCAGAATATCTGAAGGGAAGACAGAATTATCTGTGTCTGTGGCAAATGCAGTCGTTTCAGCTGGTACCACGTTTTCGACGGGAGGCCGATCAGCGCCAGTGGCCGATGATTGAAAAATGGTACGAGCACACGACCACGGGTGACCGCGGTGAAATGCCTGACCTGCCCGAAGACTGGCCCACCTGGGCCGAATTAACCGTTGGCAGCGATACCTGTCTCGGACAAAAATGTCCCCGATACGGCGACTGCTTCGTCGTGCGCGCCCGGCAGCGCGCCGCCGAGGCTGATGTTGTGATTGTGAACCACCACCTGTTCTTCGCGGATCTCGCGTTGCGCGAACGTGAAAAGGCAGAGCTACTTCCCGACTATAACGCCGTTATCTTTGATGAGGCACATAATCTGGAAGAAATAGCCGGCAATTTCTTTGGTATGAGCGTTTCGAGCTGGAGAATCATGGATCTGTGCACGGATATTCGCACGTTTCTGGAGCGTGAGAATCTCCTCGACGAGTCCGTGGATCGGAAAGTGGAAGAGACGCTTGGTGCCATGCAGCGTTTTGTCGTTGAGTTGAGTCGTCATATCGAAGGGTCTGACGGACGCGTTGACTGGGCGGAGCTCATCGCAAAACCCACAGTTGCGCTCGGCATGGATGACGCATGGAAAGACCTCTCCAGAAGTCTAAGCCGAACGGAGGACCACCTGGAGGCCATGGCCGACCGAGCCGAGGTCATTCCTCGTCTGGTGGAACGCTGCAAGCAGCTGCAGGAGGAATTTGGTATTCTTGTGGGTCGTGAAGCAGCGGACCTCGTTTACGTTGCTGAAAAACGAGGGCGCGGCGTATTTCTGCATGGTTATCCTGTTGACCTGCAGCCAATATTTAACCGGTTACTGTATCGCACCTGCAAAACGCAGATTTATACCTCGGCGACACTATCGACTGACCAGAATTTCTCGTTCTTCAAGCGGCGCATGGGCATGCCATCCGACACGCGTGAGCTGGCGCTTTCCCCTGTTTTTGACTACATGCAGCAGGCCATTCTGTATGTGCCTTCCAACCTGCCGGAGCCCAATGATCCGAAATTCATTGATCGGGTGGCGCCGCATATCGAGGAATTGATTCGCATCACCGAAGGCAAAGCCTTTGTGCTGTTTACGAGCTACAGAAATATGTATCGGGCCTTTGAACTGTTGGGTCCAAAGATTCGACAACAGGTGTTGTTGCAGGGTGAAAAGAGCCGGGGAGCCATTCTGGAGGCCTTTCGGCGCGATCGCGATTCCGTGTTGTTTGCAACGTCCAGTTTCTGGGAGGGTGTGGATGTTCAGGGCGAAGCCCTCTCGCTGGTGATCATCGATAAATTACCCTTTGCCAGCCCCGGCGATCCGCTGGTTCGTGCGCGGATGGACCACATTCAGAAACGCGGGGGAAATCCATTTGTTGAATTTCAGGTTCCTCAGGCCGCAATCGCGCTGAAACAGGGAATTGGTCGGCTGATTCGTCATCGCAATGATACTGGAATCGTCGCCGTGCTGGATTCCAGACTGATTCATGCTTCTTACGGTAAGCGATTTCTGGAGTCGATCCCACGTACTCGGCGTACTCAGGATGTGGAGCTGGTTCGGCGTTGGTGGCAGTCGCGGGGTTCATCGGGAGCCGACTGATGTGTTTTGGTTACAGGGCGGGTGCAACGAACACGACGGCCCCATGCGCCCTGGATAGTGGTACGGCGCCCCGGAGTGCGGCATGGCGCTTGCTGGCCCGGGCGTATCGCCTGCAGGCGTGTGGATGATGCGCCACAAACTTATTCTGAGCGAACCTGACCGGGGGCCGACTGTCTGGCCTGCTGCTCGATATCCGAGGCTGGCTGCGTATGCACAGTCTCTGAGGGTCGAGGCACACGTCGGTGTGCGCCTGTCGAGGGCTGCGTGAACAACAGGTCGAACGACTCGGCCGGCATGGGCCGCCCGAGCAGATAGCCCTGCCCGTAATCGCAACCCAGCTCGTGCAGCAGATCTCGCTGCTGCTGGGTTTCAATGCCCTCCGCAACGACCTTCAGTCCCAGAGAATGCGACATCCGGATGATGTTGTCGCACAGCACCAGCGCCTTGGCGCCGGGTTCGATGCGCGACACAAAGCTGCGGTCGATTTTGACGATATCCACGTCAAAACTGTGGAGCTGACCGATGGAGGAATAACCCGTGCCGAAATCGTCGAGCGCCAACTGGATGCCGGCCTGTCTGAAAAACTCCAGGTGGCGCCAGGTGGCGGGGTGGGCATCCAGAATGACACCCTCTGTGATTTCGATGATGATAGCGTCTGCCGGTGCTCCGAGCTCCTGCAGCAGTTGCAGGCACTGAGGTGGTTGGTCGCCGTCTTCGCGAAACTGTACGGGAGACCGGTTGATGCTGACCTGAAACTCGGGCTCGGCTGTTTTGCGCCAGACCATGGCCTGTGCCGAGGCCTTTTGAAATACCCAGTCGCCGATGGCGTGAATGGTACCATTGGACTCGGCGATGGGAATGAACTCTCCAGGGCTCACGGAGCCGACGGTACGATGGTTCCAGCGTACCAGCGCCTCGGCTTTCTTGAGCGCACCGGTGCGAAGGTCGTAAATCGGCTGATAGACGACGTTCAGCTCGTTGTTTTCGATGGCATCGTGAAGGTCTTGCGAGAGCTGGAAGAAGCGCTCGACCGGGTTTGCTGAGTCACTTGCAACGAGGGTGGCGACGCGTGGACGACCGGAGCGTCGCGCGAGCGCGACGGCCTCTTCAGCGCGCTGCAAGACCGACTCGGCGTGTGGGGTTTGGTCGGCCTCGATGGTGGTGATACCGACCGCCACAGCGATTCGCACCTGCCGGTCACCGATGATGACAGGTTCGTCAAATCGCGAAGCTACAGTGCGCGCGATCGTGACTGCCTCGGCCGACTCGGTCTCGGGCAGCAGCACGAGAAAGTCATCGGCGCCCATGCGCGCGATGGTAGCCGTCGCCGGCAGGGCTGTGCGAAGGCGCCGAGCCACTGACCTGAGAAGATGGTCGCCAGCATCTCGACCCAGACTGTCGGTGATGGAACCAAACCGCTCAATGTCCATGCGCAGGACCGCAAGCGCAGGGTGAGGGTGCACGCAGTGCTGGCCAAGGCGATTCACAAAGCGATGACGGTTAGGGAGGCCCGTCAGTGTGTCGGTGAACATGGTTTCAAGCATGCGCACCTGCGCATCTTCTGCAGCCGCGAGCCCCTTGTCGTGCAGCCACCTCATCGCCCCGATCAGGGAGACAATCAGCAGTGAATTGAGCCACGCCGATGGATTATAAAGTGCATCGGCCTCGGGGTATCGAAGCATCAGCAAGGCGTGAATGACCCCAGCCGTAATGAACACCCATGGCAGGCTGGAGATCGTCGCAGCCACCAGCACGCTCACCCAGATGACCTGTGGCATACTGACATCGACTACGCGTTCTGGGAGCACCATGGCGGTGAGCACGGCCAACGTCACAGCGAGCAACGCGGCTATCGCACCGCCCCGAACCTGTGCGAACTGGTTACGGACCAGCAGGCTGAGGCTGCCTACGGACAGACAACCCAGCATGATGGACCGCGGATAGTGGAACCCGTCGAACAAGGTAATGATGCCCAGCTCGTGCAGACCAATGAGGACAGCCTGCCCGTAACAGGCGACCGCAATGCTGATGGCAATCCAGCTGGCGACGCGTGCACGCAGTCGCTGGCCCACGTCGTGAGCCGAAACAGAGGATGTGGTCAGCGAGGTTTGTACGCGCATTCGGTCTCTTTTACATCTCCTGCAGCCGTTGCGCAATCAGGCACGGCGGGGACGTTGCGAGCACATGCGCTAGACTGGAATGCTGCACCGGTGCAAAAGGTGCATCCACGTCCGCTGTGGATGTCTAGTACGCCCAACGAATGCCAATTTGTGCCTGTAACGGCTTGCCGGGCCTTGCTCCGAAGGGAAGACGCGAGGCCAGAGGTTGCGCGTTGGTGAGATTCTCGCCGCGCACATACACGTGCAAGTCATCGATAATGCGCACATCGACCAGTGCGTCCAACATGGAAAACCCGTCGGTGAACA
>JAGWVZ010000871.1 GCA_018970625.1 Myxococcales bacterium
GGGGCGTACGGTGGATGCTCAAACGCGTAGCGCCGAGCTCCCTGATGTGGCGACGAGCCTGTTTGGCGCGCCGCTGGCGTGATTCCTTTTTGTTCATGGCTTACCGCTCAGGTCTTCTTCGCCTCTTTGCGCAGGATCTTCTCACCTGCGTACTTCACTCCCTTGCCCTTATAGGGTTCGGGGCGGCGGTAGGCGCGGATATTAGCCGCGACCTGTCCGACTTTTTGTTTGTCGACACCCTTGACGACGATTTCCGTCTGGCTAGGGGTTTCGATCGTGATGCCATCCGGCACCGGAAAATCGACCGGATGCGAGAAGCCAAGCGTCAGGCTGAGCACGTTGCCCTTGGCCTGCGCGCGGTAGCCCACACCGACGATTTCAAGCTTCTGCTCAAAGCCTTTGGCGACCCCCTCAACCATGTTGAAGAGGATGGCGCGCGCCGTACCGGCCTGCGCCCGCGCGCCCGGCGCTTCGCTACGCGGCACCACGTTCAGCACATCGCCCTCGAGCGCCAGCCCTACATCGCTGTGCAGCAGGTGGTCCAGCGAACCCTTGGGTCCCTTGATATTGACCGCCTGACCAGACACGTCGATTTTGACGCCGGTCGGCAGGTTGATGGGTTTTTTCGCTACGCGAGACATGGCTTTTCTCTAGTAAACCGAACAGATGACTTCACCACCGATGCCCTGAGCCCGCGCTTCGCGGTCGGTCATCAGCCCCTTGGAAGTCGAGACAATCGCAACACCCAGACCGCCGACGACGCGCGGTAGCTCGTCGGTCGCCTTGTAAACCCGCAGGCCGGGGCGACTCACGCGCTCGATCTTTTCGATGACCGGCCGGCCCTGGTAGTACTTCAGCTCAATCACCATCGTCGGGTGGACGCCTGTGGTGTCCATCCGGTATCCGGCAATGTAGCCCTCGGTCTTGAGAACTTCGGCGATCGCCTGCTTCTGCTTGGACGCCGGAACCACGGTTTCGCGCTTGGCCCGGGCCTGCGCGTTGCGGATTCGGACGAACATGTCGGCGATGGGGTCTTGCATGCTCATGGTCTAGTTAACCTTTTTCTGGCCGTGTTCTGCGGCGATTACCAGCTGGCCTTCACCAGGCCGGGCACGTGGCCCTCCATGGCGAGACGACGGAGTTCGTTGCGTCCAAGTCCGAACTTCCGGTAGTAGCCGTGGGCCCGACCGGTCAGGCGGCAGCGGTTCCGGATGCGCGACGGGCTGGAGTCGCGCGGCAGTTTGGACAACTTGATGCGGGCCTGATCGCGCGCTTCGAACGGCATCTTGCTGTCGGTGATGATTGCCTTCAGCGCCGCGCGCTTGGCGGCAAATTTCTTCGCCAGCTTGATGCGCTTCAGTTCGCGGTTGACCATCGAGGTCTTGGCCATGGTTCTACCCTCTCAGCGGGAAATGGAAGGCGGCCAGCAAGGCACGGCCCTCTTCGTCGGTTTTTGCAGTGGTCGAAATGCAGATATCCATACCGCGAATCGCGTCCACCTTGTCGTATTCGATCTCGGGGAAAATGATCTGCTCCTTGACGCCCAGCGTGTAG
>JAGWVZ010000872.1 GCA_018970625.1 Myxococcales bacterium
GCTGCATTTGGGCTGGGTCGATATTCCTGGGGTCGAGAGCATCTGCGATGACGGTCATTGCACCTCCGTGCGATCAGGGCCAGGTGGCCGATTTCCTTCTCCAACCATTATGGGAAGGGGGTGTAACAATTAGGGTAGAGATGCAAGTATAGCACACGGCATTTTTCACCGATTTCGGGCAAAACCACCAAAATCCGATCGAAAACTGCGAGAATCGGAGAATGGCCCGTGAAAGAACCGTCCAGCATGACTTTTACGTCTACGTGGACGTTGCCGTTCTCACCGTCAGCCGCGAAAAGGGTCTCGAGCCCAGGCACCGCCTTCACGCCCTCGTCATGCACCGCCCCGACGCCGAACGCGGCAAGTGGGCTCTGCCGGGTGGCCTCGTGGCCGAAGACGAAGACCTACCCGACACCGCCGTGCGCATCGTCAAGCGCGAGACCGGTCTCACCATCCCGAAGTCGGATCTCATCCACGTCGGCGCGTACGGCCGGCCCGGTCGCGACTCGCGATGGCGCGCAATTTCCATCGCCTTCGCCGCCCTGGTGCCCGAACCCGAAACACCCGTGCCCCTCGAACACTCCGACGATGCACGCTTCGTCTCGTACCGGCAACTACGGGACAGCAAGGTCCTCGAGTTCGACCACCGCACGATCATCCGCGACGCCCGTCGCGCCGCACGTCAGCAACTGGAAGACACACCGATCGCCCTCAAGTTCTGCAACGACGAGTTCACCCTCACGGAACTGCGCTGGGTGTACGAAGCCCTCGTCCTCGACAAGGTCGACCCTGCCAACTTCCGGCGCAAGGTTGAATCGGCCAAGGACTTCGTCATTCCCCTCGACGAAGTCGTCAGCTTCGAGAGCGAACCTGGCCGTCCCGCGCGCCTCTACAAGGCCGGCAAGACGAAGTACCTGAACCCACCAATCAGGTTCAGGCGGCCGCGCAAGTCGGTTTGACGCCACAGGGGAGTGTCAGACTGGGGGCGATGGAATCGCCCGCGTACCTGTCGCCCTCGTCGATTGCGACGTACCGCGATTGCCCCCAAAAGTTCAAGCTCTCACGGATCGACAAGATTCCCCAGCCGCCCACGTGGGCCACGCATGTCGGGTCGTTCGTCCACGAGGTGCTCGAGCACCTGTACCAAGTCGACCCCGACGACCGCACGATCGACACCCGGAAGTCACTCGCTGCCGACCGTTGGACCCAGAGCGGCTGGGAAGCCAAGGTGAATGCGCTTGAAGAACCGCAAGGTGGAATCAAAGAGTTCAAGGTCCAAGCCTTCGGCAACATGACCAATCTGTGGAAACTCGAAGACCCACAGCAAACCGAGCTCGACGGCATGGAACACGAAGTCGTGGCCGAGGTCGAAGGCGTCTCAATGAAGGGCTACATCGACCGATTCATCTTCGGCGACAACGGAATCGTCATCTCCGACTACAAGACGGGGAAGATTCCCAACCCGAAATTCACCTCAGAAGACGACAAGTTCTTCCAGCTCTTGGCATATGCCGCGATGATCGAAGCTGCTGACGAAGAGTCGACTGAAAAGG
>JAGWVZ010000873.1 GCA_018970625.1 Myxococcales bacterium
CTCCGCTGCGGCAATCGCTGCGTAATGCAGAACAAAGCTGCGGTAGGAGTCGAACCAGGCAGCCGGGTCTTCGGGGGCCAGCCTTCCCCTCCACTCTCCGTCCGCACGCTCCTCTATCCACAGAATAGGAAACAATGTCACCTCCAGTCCAAATGCTTTGGCCTGCCGAATGACTCGAATGACGTCTTCATCCGTGGGCGTGAACGACGCATGGCGGCGGACCTCGCTGGAACGGATGTCGGTCATCGACCACTGAATCACCAGCGAGACATGTCCCGCTCCGGTCCGCGCGATTTCCCAGAGGTACCCTTCATAACCGCGCCCCGAGTCTTCAAAATGCAAACCGAGTGCGATGCCATCCACAAATGTCGACTGTGCAGGGCGAACGTCGGCACTCACAACCGGGGCGAATGACTGACCCACGAAGGCGCCGTTCGGTGCGTGGCAGGCGGCGTGCAACATCGCAGCAGACAGGGCGTACCACCGCCCTGTCATTCGGCCAACTCAGGCAACGGTGTACGCACCGTCACTCGTATCGACATGCCTTCTCTCTCCATCGAATCAATCTGATACTCATCTGAACGGGCGGGCATTGCCTCGATCGCTAACGCTACGGCCTCAAGATCTGCCAGCTCGCTCAACACGAGCCGCAGCGAGATGCGCCCTTCTGCCGCCCAATCCTCGACGACATCCGAAATCGAAGGGTGTACGGTTCGCAGAGCGCTTCGAAATCCAACGAAAGGAAGCGCTGACGCTGGACTTCGAACGACAATCTCAAGTCCCTCGCCCACGATGCCGACCGGCCGCTCGCCCTCACCGGGAAGATAATCCGACACCACCTGAACCAGCAATTCGGTAGCCATCTGACATGCTTCTGCAGCGTCAACGCGATAGGCCGAGGCGGTCACAGAAGGAGTAGCGCGGTTCAATCCGGATTCGACCGAGATCAACTCCCCGGTGACGCCGACTTCGCATCGCCGAAGACCCAACCAGGGGACATCCGACTGCTGAACAACGTAAAAGCGCCCAAACAGGACGGCATCTGCACCGTAAAGCCGAGCCAGCGCACGCGCGTTCGAGGCCGTAGTGTCAAGGCGCAGCAAGAGTCCAGCAGGCTGCTGCGTCGGGGTGAGCGTCAGCGGATCAAGCCAGCGACGATCGTTGAGGGCTGCCGCGCTCACGGAACGATGCCACATGCTGTCGACAGTGGGCTGTCCGGTCCACCATGCCATTGGCTCGTCGGCTGCGGCGTCCAGTACTACAGGTAAAGTGCCGGCGAACGCTGCTCCAGATGGGGGCGACCACACGAGAATGACGCCTGACAGCAGCCATCGCACAGAGCGAAACACGATGGGCATTTTCTTCATGCGAAGAGTGGGCTCGGTATCAGGAAGGAGTTCATTGGTCCTGCTGGAAAGTCCAGCGGAGATAAGCGACATGTTGTTCCACGTCTACCGATGCACGAGCCGAGACGGCAAGCTGCTCGCGTGTCTGCTCACCAGGAAGCCATGCCAGCGGCAACGCATTTCCGCCAAGCGCAGATGAAGCCAGT
>JAGWVZ010000098.1 GCA_018970625.1 Myxococcales bacterium
CAGGGCCAAAATCGCCGCCGAAAGTGCTGCAGCACACGACCACCAACGGCTGAGCGCTCGCGTCGAGATGTTGGTCCGGGTAAGGCTGAGCGAGCATACCGAGCCCGAAATCAAACGGCTGTCTGGCGAGCTTGATCGGGCAAGGCAGTCGCTGGCACACGAACTGGAGGTGCGTCAGTCGCTCGTGCAGCTGGCCACTACTGACCCGCTGACCGGACTGCCGAATCGGCGCTCGCTAACCCTTGTCGGAAACGCGCACCTGCGTTCTCGCTATGCGGCTGAGTTTCCGATTACCCTGCTTGCGATGGATCTGGATTTCTTTAAGCGAATCAATGATTTGTGGGGTCATGCCGCCGGCGATGCCGTGCTGGTGGCGGTCGCAGATGTGCTGCGAGCCGAGCTACCTGCGTGGGCAACCGTGGCGCGTATTGGGGGGGAAGAGTTTGTGGCGGTGGTGCCCGACCTGAACCTCGAACGCGGGCTGGAGCTGGCCGAACGGGTGCGGCAGCGACTTTCGGCCGTGCAGGTGGAGCGCCCCGAAGGCGTCATCGCGACGACGGTGAGTGTGGGTGTCGTTGAGGCCGCGCTCGACAAGTCGTTTGAGTGGTCGATGGAGCTCGCTGACCGCTGCTGTTATCGCGCCAAAGAAATGGGTCGAAACCGGGTCTGCTCGGTTGCCGACCTGCTCGAAGTATTCCCGGGTTGACGGGAAGGCTCGGTGCGGGTGTGTCAGTTGAGCTTTCGCCGGCCAAAAGGCAGCCACCGGTCCATCCTGCGTTCGAGTCGCGAAGATGAACCGCCGACTCAGATTTTGGCGCCGATCGGGGGCACCAGGATGGTGACGAGCCGGGAGCCCAGCGAGCCGCCGTCGCTGGTGATGAGATCGATGTACACCAGGAACACCTGAGGTACCGCGGCCTCACGCACGCACTCGTTCTGCGCCTCCAACTCGAACGTAACGCTTGACCCCGGAGTGACGTCGCCGAAGCCATCCAGCACGCCGTCGCCGTTGGTGTCGATCGGCCGCGGCGCAGCCGCACATCCCACGGTGGTAGCCCGCAGTGGGCGAATGGCGTTGATAAAGCAGGTGGTGTCGATGCCACTGACGGCGAATTCTTCTTCGTCGCGTCGTGCCACGGGCGTGATGTCAAAGAGCGAGCTGTTCAACAGGGTCTCAATGCCGTTGATGATGCTGCCGTCGATGGCGCCACTGCCACCGAATAGTCCGCTGGCGACCTTGAATACCAGTGGGCATGTACCACCGCTGGTGGATTCCCCAGCGCCGTTGACGCCTGTGCAGCACTGCGATTCTCCGCAGCCGGCGGGGCGCTCGGCACCCGTTCCCCACGCGCACGGCCGCACCGTCGCACCCGTTTCGCGTGCAAAGGACACGAGGTCGTCCGTGGCGGGGCTGCTGAAGCTTGACAGGAAGCTCGTACCAATCGCGACGCCGATGACTTTTGTGCGCGCCGCCTCGAGCGCGTCGAATGCCTCAGCACGTGATGCGCCAAAGGGAACGCCATTCTCGTCGCGCGCCTGCGTCTCGTTATCGGTGATGTGCACTACCACCCGGACCTGACTGTTGCGGAAACCAACGCCACCTTCGGTGCCGTCGGCGACGCCCGGCACGAGCCCTGCAGCGGGGTCAAACGCCGGCGTGGTGTAGCCGCTGCCGCCGCAACCCGGCTCGCTTCGGCCTGCGCCCGTCGCGATCTGGTACAGCGCCTCAATACCTGACTCGGGGAGGTCGCCGCCTGCCTCGAGCGCGAGTGCGTCCGTGCCAGCCTGCGCTGCGGATAGATCGGTGGTAATGCGCTGACGCAACCGGAAAGGCACATCGCGCGGCCCACCATACGGCGAGCAGGGGAAGTCGGCGAAGCTGGTGATGGCGAGACCCACCTCGCTGATGCGGGCGCTCAACTGGGGGAAAATCGTGGTCCGCAGGCTCGAACGCAGGCTGTTGATGGGCGAACCCATCGACGCCGTCACGTCCATGTTGAACACGACGTCGCCCGTCTCGAGCTGCGTCTCAATGTCGAGCTCGTCGGTCTTGGGCGGCTCTTCGTAGGGCAGCTCAAAGTAGAAGTCGACCAGCCCGGAGATGTCGCTCGCGGGATCGCAGGCATCTGAGCCAAAGGCGATCTCGACCATGTCCAGATACCCGTCGCCGTCTGTGTCGCGCTGCGTGGAATCGGTGCTATCCGGACACCCCGTCTCTTCGGAGTCGAGTAACGAGTCGCCGTCGGCGTCCAGATCCAGAAAGTCCGGAGACCCATCGCTATCGAGATCGGAGCCCGGACGGCCTGAACCCGGATCGCGGCGATACTCGTTGGCGTCCAGAATTCCGTCGCCGTCCGAGTCCGTGTCGAGGTTGTTGGGGATGCCGTCTTCGTCGAAGTCTTCGGTGCCTTCCACCGCGTCGGTAATCCCGTCGCCGTCGGTGTCCGTCAGGTCCACCACGACATCGGGCGCGGTCTCTGTATCGGGTGAGGGTGGCACATCGGGCGACACATCGGGGCTGACCTCGGGCTCGCCGGAGTCTTCAGGTGTCCCGGTATCCTCAGGCTCGGTGCCACTGTCGACGACGTCAGTCGTTACGTCGTCATCGCCAGTGTCTTCATCGGATTCACCGCGTACATCCTGACAACGACGAGAGTTACACACGTCTTCATCGGTGCCGGCGTCGGCCAGCGAACCCGCGGGTACACCGCAGGCGTTCGTCAACAGCGCGCAGGCCGCAAGCACAAAGAGGGGGCGGAGAGGCGTGACCACGGATTTCACCTGAGTTCAAAGAGGCGCAACCCCCGAACGATACCGCTCTTTTTTCCCGTCGCCAAATGTTTCGTTTGCATGACGCAGTCAGGTGGTGCTCATCGAATCCGTCTGCATCATCTGATACCAACTGCGAATACCAGCTGAAATGGCCTGCTGAATAGCGGCGAATATCGTGCTCGCCAGACTGTTGCCAGCATCGATGCGCTGCATGTACCGGTGCATCCCCTGGCGCCCTGCCAATCAAGGACTAATTTGCAGGTTCATGGGTCAATGGGCACAGGTTCAGGTGTAAATTCCATGCTACCACGCCCAGTATCGACGTAGACGATGCCTTCATTGACCGTCACATTCCATACGTTGCGTCGGTCCAGCAGCGGCTCCAGCTGCTGCACCAGCGGCTGCAGGCCAATCACCGGTATCTGCCCGCCGCGATGAATCTTTTTACCACGCAGGCCGCCGAGCACCAGCTCCAGGTCGCGGTGCGCGTAAATCTTGACGGTGGCACACAGCTTCGCAGCCTTGTGCACGCGGTCGGCCGCCGGCGCACCTACCTCAATCCAGAGCCGCATGCCCCCCGTTTCATCCGCCACAAACACACCGGGCTCGTCGGGAAACGCTATGCCACGGCCGAGCTGAATCGTGGGCTCATACTCCATGGCCCACGCCAGAACCCGCGCGAGCATCAGCGCGTCCGACTCGGACGGATGGCGCGCCACCACAATCTCGTCGCTCGCATACACACCACGATCCACGTTCGAAACGTCGATCGCAAACCGAAACATCGTCGCGCCAAGAGCCATAAGCTGCCTTCCGTTCAACAGAGTGAGCGCGGCCCATAGTCCCTTCTGCGCCCGGCGTCAGCTTTCCCTTTCGCAACTTACTCGACGGGCTCGCTCCACAGTCCATGTTGTTGCAACCATCCCACGAGCGCTGGCAGGGCGGCATGCCGCCTGAGCACGACCCGAAACAACCCGCGATCGTGTACGCATCCGGTTGGGATTTCGTCGCTGTTATCCCCCTCCCAAAGGGACTCAAACAGCAGCTGCCAGGTCGCCGGCGTTCGCAGCGGCGCGGCTGATTCTGCCAGTAACTCAGGCGGTTGTGTGCCGTCGGCCTGCCACAGCTGCACCCGGTCATGCAGACCGGCGTACCAGCGACCGTCCCGCGCGTGCAGCAGCCATCCGGTCTCGGGCAGCATCGCCACAATGTCGGGCCGCGCCAGCCACAGCCGTCGCTCTTCCAGCGCACTCACCTGAGCGCCGTCAGGCGCAGCAAACCCATCCATCGTGTTACACCAGCTCGTCGTGAATCAGCGTCGAAGACTTCAGCGTCTGATGCACGGGGCACTTCGCCGCAATCTCGAGCATCCTCGCGCGCTGCTCGCCCGTCATGGGCCCTGTCATGCGGATGCTTCGCGTAATGCGGTCAATCTTCTGTGTTCCCGGTCGGTCGTCCGTGCATTCCTCGCAATCCTTGCGATAGACCTTCTCGTGGCTGAGCTCCACCTGCACACCCTCCATCGGAATCCCCTTTCGGGTTGCATACATACGCATGGTCATCACGGTACAGGCACCCAGTGAGGACAGCAGCAGCTCGTAGGGGGACGGCCCCAGATCGGTTCCACCAAGGTCGACCGGTTCGTCCGCAATGAGCACATGGGTTGCCGTGCGCGCACGCACCTTGTAGCCTTCGTCGAGGATAACCTGCACGGTGGTAGACATGGCGTGATCCGACGGGTATCGAAAGGAGAAGGGCTCGAAACGTTCACGCTGGTTCGACTCGGCCAGCGCTCTGCGAGCAACCTACGCACCCGGTCGAGATGTCACAACCTTGCTCCAGCGCCTTTTTCCTTGTCGCGGTGATCGTGGTCAGCACGTCGGGGTGCCAGACTGGAGCCACGACCAGCGATGAAGGGTCCGCGGCACCCGCAGCACTCGCCAGCGCGGGTTCATCTCAGGTGCCCGAGGTGGTCGCGCCGGCCGATACTTTTGCCGCCCTGCGAGCCGCCTTGAATGACCCGGCGCAGCTGGCGACCGTCGAGCGTCCCGACCTGTTTCAGCCCGGCCTCCAGCCCTGCACGAGCGACGGTGAGTGTCGCATCGCGCAACCCAGCGACTGGTCGGCCGATGTGGAATGCTGCTACGAATATGGCTGCACGCTGGACTACGTGGCCATCAACGCCGACAACCAGAGCGCCCTGCGTGCGTGGCAGCGCGTGCATCCATATGATTGTACAGCACATTTGCAGGCGAATGGTCCGTGCGAGAACCGCGCGATGCAGTGCGGTCTGTCGCAGGACCCGCCCGATGCGGCGTGCATCGAGGGGCAGTGCGCGGTTCGATTTCCACCGACGTGGCCGGTGATTGACCTCGCGGTGCAGACCTGCGCGGTGGACGCCGAGTGTACTCCGGTGCGGCCCGGAGCCACTACGTTGCAGGAGCGGTGTTGCCATGACCGCTGTGATGCGCAGTGGATGGCCGTAAACCAGCAGACCGCCGGCGAGCTTCGTGCCTGGTTGGCCATGACGCCGGCCGGTGCGTGCGACGACCTCACCTGCGGTGAGACGGTGGCTTGTGAGCCTTCCCCGCCAGCTGTCGCGTGCGCCTCAGGCCTGTGCATGCTCGCCCGCTGAACGCTGCGGCGTAGCTGTTCTGAAGCGCTGGAAAACCCTCAGGAATCTGCGCCCGAATCGGGGTCTCAGTACGCGGCTGAGTTGGTGCGAACGTCCCAGTCGCCCGTTGCATTCTCGAGCACATCCACTTCGCACGTGGTGGCGCCAGTCGATGGGTTGACACTCATCAGGACGTCGGCGACGCGCCACGTCTGGCCCTGACAGCCGCCGCCGGAGCGATTCAGACCCACGCCGTCGGGTGCTTCACCCAACACAGCCTGCAGGGTGCCGCCGCAGTAAATGCTGACGACGGGGTCGGTTGTGGCCGACCCGCTGAACATGTGCGCCATGACCCGGAAGCTGTCGCCGTCGTTGGGGTTGTCGAGGTTGATGTTCTCGGGGTCGAAACCGCTGATGTTGTCGATGTCCAGCCGCGGGTTGTTACACGTACCGCCGGTGCGACCGCACTCGGTGCCCGGCGACGGATCGTAGCCCCATGCGCGCGTCGAGCTGATGCAGTTGGCGTAGTAGCAGTCGTCGTCGGTGCAGAAACCGCGCGTGGAGCCGGAGCGATGCAGGTGGAAGTCCATGTCGACGCGCCCGAACGTGTTCCAGCGCATTTCGACGCGCAGTCCGCTGCCGGCCACATGCACCACCCAGGAGCAGCCGTACAGGTCGCCCTTCTCGTCGCGCACCGACAGCGACACCTGGTAGTCACCCGACACGTCCAGATACAGGCGCGTGACAGGGTTGTTGGGGTCTTCGACGGCGCGCGTGGCGCTATTCGGCGGTGCAATCACTGTCCAGGTCCACTCGGCCGAGTCGGGTTCCCGGTCGAAAAGCGCTGTTCCGTCAAGGGGATAGAAGCGGAGGGGGCGGGCGAAGTCTTCGTCGGGGCACGCAAAGAGCGGTGCACAGTCTTCCAGATCGTCCACACAGCCGTTGCAGTCGTTGTCCTTGGTATCGCAGATCTCTTCCTGCGGAAGGAGGCCGCCGCGGCACTCCGACCAGCGGGGGGCATCGCGATTAATGCACTGCTGCACGCCGTCCAGACATCCCCCGACCTCGCGTGCGTTCGGCGGTCCCACGAAGCAGCGCTGTGTCGAGCCAAACTCACACGTGCAGTCTTCGTCGGCGAGGCCGTCGCCGTCGTTGTCCTGGCCGTCGTCGCAGACCTCGTCGCGCTCATAGCCCGGGTCGAAGTCGGCACACACCCAGGGCGGCGCGTCACCCGTCGTACAGCCAGCCTCCGACGGCACGCACAGCTCAAAGCCGTTCAGGTCGTCACCATCGTCACAGAACGAGTGCTCATTCGTGCGCGCCGGAAAGCGCCCCTGACAGCGCTCCACCGTGCAGGCGATCGCGTCGTCCGCCGGCGTATCGGTCACATCGGTGACCTCCTGCAGCACGCCTTCGACACAGGCCTCGGCCACGCAGTCGCCCTCAATCTCGTCGGGAATCAACGGTGTAATGGGCTCAGCCACGCAGAAGCCCTCGACACAGCGGTCCAGACTGCAGGGGTTCAGGTCGTCGCACTGCGCGTCGGTGGTGCACACGCGAACGCATGCGCCATCCACACACACCGAGCGTGGAGGGCACTCGTCGTCCACCGCACATTCCGGCCCGTCGGCCGAGCCGTCGGTCGCGTCGTCGTCACCGGCATCGGTCGTCGCATCGTCGCCCGAGCCGCTATCCGGGCTGTCCACATCGTCGGCAGTGGTATCGTCGGGCTCCGCTGTGTCCGCGTCGGTGCCTGAACCGTCTTCAGCGCTCGCATCCGACGCGTCACGGGTATCACCGCCGCCCTGATCATCCGGGCCCGAGCTGCCGTCTGCGACAGGCGCAACCGGTGACTCTTCGTCGCCACCACATGCGGCGAGGCCTGCGCCAAGCGAAAGAGCGACCAGCAAAGGCACAACGACAAGCGAGGGAGTTTTCATGCGTGACCACAGAGAGGGCGACGATACCATGACGCACCGTGACAAGGCGCCACCATAAAGGTGCCATCGTGCCGATTCAACGTCAGAATCTGCCCGCGCGCCACTTTTCAGCCGTGAGCGGTCTGGCCCGGCATGGCCAGCACGGCGCCGTCCCCGTAAATCGCCTCGCGCACCGACTCGTCCAGTTGCGGGTGCACCTCACGCATGCGGTTCAGAAGTTCGCCCATTTCGCGTCGCTGCGAATCCGGAAAACTGTCGCAGACCGGGCACGCCACCACCCCCACATCATAGTGGTCGCGCCAGGCGATAACCTTGCGTTCTTCCACAAGAATCAGCGGGCGAATCGTCACGACGCCGTGCGCGTCAGACGGTGTTGCAGGCTTGAGCGGGTCCAGCCGCCGCTGAAAGAACAGGTTCAGAAAGAACGTCTCGACTGCATCGTCCAGATGGTGACCCAGCGCCAGCTTCGTGTAGCCGTTTTCGGCGCACCAGCGGTTCAGGATCCCTCGTCGCATGCGCCCACACAGCGCGCACGGGATCTGCCCGGGCTTGAGCTTTGACTCGACCACCGACCATGTGTCTTCGCTGACCACCTGAAGGGGGACCTCGAAGCGCGCCATCAGCGCGTTGAAGGCGTCGCGCTCGAATCGTGGCTGGTGCTGATCCAGATGCACCGCTCCCAGCTCGAACGGGAGGTCGGTTCTTCGCTGCAGCTCGCGAAGCACCTGCCACAGCAGAATTGAATCCTTGCCACCCGAGATACCGACCGCCACGCGATCGCCCGGCCTGATGAGCCCAAACAGGTGTACCGCGCGCTCCACCAGCTTCAGGAGCGCCCTCGAAGGCGTCGCTTCCGGGGTCATGACACCTTCCGCAATCTCGTTCATGACAACTCGCACGCGCTGGGCAGCCACAGGTAGGCTGCAACGGGAAAACAAAGTGTGGGCAGGGCGGTGGTACGTTTCAGCGCCACCATGCAGCGACCATCACGGTTCGCGGCGCACGCGTATCGCGTAGATACGGGCCTCGATGTTCTGGTCAGGCACGGGTCGCAGCTCACCGGACAACGAGCGGGTCACTACTACGGGTTGCCCATCCGATTCTACCCAGAAAGGTGTCTCGGGCGGCAACGCGGACGGTGCCACCGCGCCTTCCAGCACAGGTGGCAGCGCAGCTGCAGTCGGTGGAACGTCGTCCAGCAGCTCCTGCAGCTCGCCCGGCGTGGCCAACCGCCAGGTATGCAGTGTACCCGCACGGTTGCCGCGCATCTCGAGCCCAAAACAAGTCGCCAGCTCGTCCACCACCTGACGTACGCGGCTGGGTGAGCGGTGTGTCCCGGGCACCAGAGTCCATTCACCGGCGCCGGGGTTTGCTGTGTTCCAGAACACGCCGCAGGCTGCGCTTAGCGCTGGGCCACCTCCGGCAATCAGCAGCGGTTGCCAGGCATCCGGAAAGCGCGACATGGTCGCCTCACCCGCGATGCGCCACCGCTCGCCGTCGTGACGCATCCACACCAGCTTGGCATGAAAAAATGGACCGCGGTCGGTGCGGGTGTGGCCCGATTCAAAGAACAGCTGCCCATCGCTCGCCGTGTGCAGCAGCGTCAGGTCATCGACGTGATAGCCGTTCGCTGCGCTCACGCTTCTGAAGTTTTCGGGGAGTCGGTCGCGGGCGTAGGAGCGCGACCGATACCAGTAATCGAGCGTCGGTGCGTAAATGTCGTCATACCGGTAGGTTGCGTCGGCCGCGCCAAAACGTTCACGTGACCAGCGGTAGCTCGCCGCCGCAGCTTCGCCCGCGTCGATATGGGCCACGCACACGTCGCCCTGCCATGATTGCGTAGGCGTGCAGCCGCGCTCGGATGACGTCTGTGCACCAGTCACCGGCTGCGGCGGTCGCGCCACTTCGATGTGCGAGCCATCCTGGTCGGTTTCGTCGTTGGTCGAGCCTGCTCCACGCAACACCAGCCACGCCGCCGCCGAGAGTCCACAGAGCAGCACGGTGGCCAGAAGAGCTGCACGTATGGGCGGCTGGCGTTGGGATTTTGCCGCCAGCGATCCACCGGCCGCCGCAGCGGGCGAACCCGCGTCCGTCTCAGGCCCGGGGTCTGCCGTGGAACGCCCTGCGAGTGTCGTCACGTTGTCCGGGGGTAATGTCCCGGACAGATTCGACGGTCCGCCGCGTGGTACCAGACGCTCAGGCGACGCTGGGTTCAGGGGCTGGACGGAATCGCCGCCGGGCGTCGCTTCGGCACCGCCGGGCGTGTGAAGGTGAAAACCGATGGAGGTGCTCTGGCGAAGCGCTGCGTCGATCCACGACACGCCCTCGCTCCGAGCGGCGGCTTCGGGCAGCACATGCCGCAGCCCAGCCTGAAGGGGCTGCGAAAGCTCGACCTGTCCCCTGGCGACTGACGACACGGTGAACAGGGTGTC
>JAGWVZ010000874.1 GCA_018970625.1 Myxococcales bacterium
TGCCGGCGAGGAGCGCATCAGAGCGGTGCAACTCTGCCCTGGTGCGCGTGCGCTCGGCGTGCAGCGCACGGGCGATGAGGCTGATGGTGGTGATCATGGCGATGTAGGACCAGAGCAGCGCGATGGTGTTGGCTGTTGCAGGTCCGTCCGAGAAGGGCCCTCGTCCGAGTCCGGTAGAAGATGCGGCGGCCACCGCGACCAGACAGGGCGCGAGCGAACCTCCGAAGGAACCGAAGCGCATGGCGGCCCAGAGAGCGAGCGGGACATTCAGAAACGCCAGCGGGAGCTGGATCTCGTGGAGGTCCGAGTGGAGGACCATGTGGGAAAACGAGACGGCGACCACGGCGATGAACCAGACCGCAAACTCGCGCACATGAGACCGTAGCTCAGGGAGACTGTGACGGTCGGTGGCGAAGAGGAGGGGGGCGGCGACGAGCACGCCCAGACTGTCTCCGAGCCACCAGCTGAGCCAGAGGATGATGGTGTTGTCGATGGGTGCAGGCGTGAGGATGCTGCACGCAAGTACGCCCCCCGTGGCCGGGATGAGCATGCCGAGGAGTGACGCGATGCAAAAAAGCAGCACGTCTCGGTGTGTGGTGAACCGGTGGTCAAAGGCGTTGCGTCGGAGCGCGACGGCGATGAGCAGGGGGCCGGCCACCTGTGACGCGGAGATCAACGCGACTACCGGTGAGTGCAGTCCAAAGGCCTGCGCATTGGTGATGATGCTCCCGAGGACGCCACCGAAGAATGCGGGTCGCAAGCCGATTCGGTAGGCGCTGGCCACGAGCACGCCGGCTGGTAACCAGAGCAGGGAGATGTTCAGGTCGCCGGCAGCAACTTCGAGCCCGATCTGTCCGGACAGCACCCACGCCGCAGCGACGGCGACAGACCATCCAGCGGTGTGGAGGACGGGGTGAAGGCCATCCCGCTCTGGGTGAAGTTTCATGGTTCCCGTTCAGGTCGTGTCCGAAAATCGACGCCGCGTGTCCACAGAGGGGGCCTGTGTGCCGATGATTGCGACGGGAGTCAAGTGAGGGAGGCGTGCACTACGCCGTGTAATCTTCCGATTAGATTGAGTTTTCGTCCGCTTTTTGCACTGGAGACAGATAGTTGCCAATGGGGGAGCGCTGTCCCTGCCAGTCGAGTACCCACGATTGGTTAACCTGATCCATACACGGGCTGAGCGTCTTCCATGCGTCATCCACGAACCGTGCGGTCTCGCCGTCGATGACGGTGTACAGCCCGTCGATGCCGTCTGTGACCAGTTTGTCGCGTTCAAACGGCACCTCGCGACCGTCCAGGGTGGCGAGCAGGAACGAGGAGCCGGTTCGCAGGAGCCGGTGGATGAACCGACCTGTGTGCCCGACGGTCACCGGGTAACTGAAGGGAGGAATGGTCAGCAGCCACGTGCCGCCGGGGGTCTGATGGAGCGAGCGATGAAAGAGCTGGATGAGACGTGGATGAACGAACGGCTCACCTTCATGCCACCAGCGTCCACGAGCATCCAGATGAATGGCCTCGAGAGGGGCGCCGGCTTCAAGG
>JAGWVZ010000875.1 GCA_018970625.1 Myxococcales bacterium
GATCAAATCGGTCAATTCGATGCGGAACGAGATTCGCGCGCAGGAAACCGAGATCAACGCCAGCTTGAATACCAAGCTGAGCAATGTGTCGTTGGAAAGCTCCAGCGGAACCGGCGCCCCAAAGGCCGCGGGCAAGTCCAAGATCGATAGCGCCGCCGAGAGCGAACCCGAGGCCAAGGCCGCGGAAAGCAACCGAAAGTCAGCAAAGAATCAGGAGGAGGTTGCAGAGGAGATCAAGGTGTCCAAAAAGCTTGAGGATGCCGCTGGGAGCAGGGAATCCGTTCAGAAATCAGATATCGACATGATGGCGGAGGGTTTTGAGCTCGAAGTTTCTTCGAAGCCAACAGCGACGGCGCCCGCTAACCCCAACGAGACGTCCCCTGCCGATCCCCCTGCTTTTCGAGATTACAAAGCGCGTATCGATGCCGCAAACCAAATGGGACAGGTTTATTACCAGCTGGGCGGTGCGTTCAGCGGGCTTGCCAATTTACCTGGAAAGATCTGGGGCGAAGCACTCAAGGCCCAATCCGCGGAAGAAAGTGCGCGTGGCAAAGAGTACGACGCCGCGAGCAAGCGCGCTGAAGCTGCCTACAGCAATGCCAACGACACCATGCAGAACGCCCGCGAGGCATTCAACAAAATGCTCGATATGCAGGCTGACATCCAACGTACGGTTTCGGAGACCGCACGCTCCATCACACGGATATGAGCCAGATGACTGACACCACGCTACCCACCCCGGACATCGCCGATCTGAAGCGCTACATGCAGTCCAACCTCGCGTCGATCTCGTCCCCCGCGCAGTCTGGCCCGCCGCTCTCTGACGGTGCAATTGAACAGCTCTATTCGCTTGGTTACCGGCTGCTCGTGGCCGAACAGCCTGAGCAGGCGCTATCGGTATTCGCGTTTCTGTTTGCCCAGCGGCCGACCGATCCGCGCGTGCTCTCAGGCTTCGGGCACTGCATGTTAGGCACGGGCAGTTCAGCCCAGGCGGCGGTCATGCACTCGCTCGCCATGACCGCCGAGCCCGATAATCCTGGTCACGCGCTGGCGCTGGCGGAAGCGCTCATCGCCATGCGCTCGCCGGCCGCGGCAACCCTTCTGGAGGCTGTCAGGCATGCCGCAGTCGCTGCCAACAGGGTGGCGGTGGCAGACCGCGCACGTGCTTTGCTGACAATCCTTCGACAGCCTGCAGCAGGAACACAGGGGTGACCAGCGGCATCACGGTAACCGCTCCGGCGAGTTGCGGCCTCGGGGCCCCACTGTCGTTCGGCTCGGGGCGCTGATGAGTGACGCTGCTTCGTTCGCGCCCTCGTTGTGCTCAGACCCGCTTACTCCGAGCGAATTTCGGACAATGGCCGAGATCGGTCTGGTGGCTGCTGGGCGGGGCTGGCTTGATCAAGCTGACCGGATTTTCAACGCGCTGATCGCGCTCTCCCCCGCAAGTACGTTGCCTCACATTGGGCTTGCGCTAGCCCTGCTGAATTGCAGTCAACCCGATGAGGCCGTTCGGGTTCTCGAACGGGCCGAGGCGCTGGTGTC
>JAGWVZ010000876.1 GCA_018970625.1 Myxococcales bacterium
GACGAAGGAACCGTGACGCACGGTGACGTACTTGCGCTGCTGAACAGCGTCAACGACGCCGGGTTTGACTTCGTAAAGACGGAGCACCTGTATTTCTTCAACGGTGAACGCGGCTACGCGCTCGGCCAGGGACAATAAGCTCGACCATGACCGACATCGCACCCCCTGAATCCCGGATTGTCTGGCCCGGTCCACGTCCTGGCATGGTGCGTATTCCCGGCGGGGAGCTTGTGCAGCCACCCACAGAGTGGGAGTTTCTTGCGGCTGGCGATGCGACGCTCACCCGTCGCGTAAAGGCCGCCGGGCCCTCGTGGACCGTAGAGACAAAGATCGGAAAGCGGGTTTCTTCGCTCGGCATCTGGGCGCCTTCTGCCACGGTAATCACACAGAAACTGGCGCTGGAATCCGAACGAAAAACCCCGGAATACGAAAAACAACTGCAGGCTTCGCGTGCGCGGCGAGAGCGAGTTCAGGAAAAATACGTCGACGAATTCGATGACGCTGTGCTGAAATTCCTGAATTTTCACCCGCGCTATGCCGACCTCGCCCGCATCTTTGCCCGGGCGGTGACCGAACACGCCACCCCGGTCGGTTCAGGCACGGTTGCGCGAACAGCGCGCATTCCCGTCGAGGAGCGGGCACGCGCGGCGGTGATCGCCTGGATGCGCCACCAGACCACCCGCTACGATGACATGCAGATTGCACGCGTAAAAGGTCTGCGTCGCGAAGTGCGGCGCGACCTCGCGCGCGAGTCCATTCAGTTGTTGGCGGTGTATCGTCAGGGCCGGGACATCGACCCCGCGACCTGCCCGTTGCAGTCTGCACTCCGACCCGACAGCGCGCCCTGATTGCGCCCGGTAAGGCGGAGCACCCGGTTTCAGGCTGAAATACCCAGCACCCGCGCCGCGTGTGCAGCAATGCCCGCCAGCGCACCGTCATCAAAGGGCGCACGAAGTCCGGCACTCCTGCACAGCTCGCGGAAAGGGGCGTCACCACCGCGGGCACACAACCTGACGTAATCGGCGAGCGCAGCGTCTGCATTTTCTTCGCTACGCACCCAGAACTGAAGGGCGCACGTCGCGGCGAGCGTATAGTCAATGTAATAGAACGGCATGCCGTAAATATGAAGCTGTCGCTGCCATGCAGCTCCCCGATTCAGCGCAGCGATTTCGCCATACTTGCGCCACGGCAGATACAGGGCCTCGACCTCCTGCCACATCGCATTGCGTTCTTCGGGTGTGGCTTCGGGACGGGCATAAATCAGGTGCTGAAAATGGTCGACCGCCACGCCGTAGGGCAGAAACAGCAGGGTCTCTGCGAGGTGCTGCCGACGAAAACGATCCGCATCAGCCCCAAAGAACTTTTCCATATGGGGCCACGTCAGAAACTCGAGGCTCATGCTGTGTATTTCAGCTGATTCCATCGTGGGCCAGACCTGATCCATGAGCGGTTTCTGCTGACTGCTCCACCCCTGAAAGGCGTGACCCATCTCGTGCGTAAACACGACAACATCACCTTTCGTGCCATTGAAATTGGCATA
>JAGWVZ010000099.1 GCA_018970625.1 Myxococcales bacterium
GCCGCGGTCGGCCCACAGAGCCACCTCATTGACCAGTGCGTCTCCGGTGAGCCCGACATTAAAGTCACCGTCGGTGCAAAGAATCACACGGTTCAATCCGCCAGGGACTCTGGCCTCCTGTGCAAGGGCATAGGCCTCGCGCAACCCTGCCTCGCCCCAGGTAGAGCCGCCCATCGACGTCTGTTGAATCGCGGCCAGAATTTCCTGCCGGCGAGACGCTGGCGTGGGTTCCAGTAAAACCCCCGAATATCCCGCATAGGTTACGATCGCCACCGTATCATCGGGCCGCAGCTCGTCCAGCAGCACCTCGAGCGATTGACGCACCAGCCCAATTTTCTCGGCGCTGTCCATGGAACCCGAGGTATCCAGCAGAAACACAAGGTTGGCAGCCGGACGTTCTGTGTTTGCCACAAACCCAGCCCGCAGACCGACGCGCAGCATGTGCAGGCCTTCGCCGAAAGGGCTGGGCGCGCCCTCGAAATGAACTGCGAACGGGGGTGCTGCTTCGCCACTACCCATTTCCGGAGCAGAATATTTATAATCGAAATAATTCAGAAATTCTTCGACGCGAACGTCCACGGCTTCGGGCAGACGCGATGAGCGCAATAACCCGCGTGTGCGCGCGTAGCTAGCGGTATCCACATCGATCGAAAAGGTGGCCTGACTGTCACGATTCGCCTGCTGCCAGTCATTTTCGACCAGCGTACCTGCGGGCAGGCCCGTTGCGCGCGACGATAACCCGGACTCCGTGGCCATCGCGTCGGGGTCGGGCATGCCGGGCGCCGGCGCAACCGCGCCACCGTTGTCCACGAGCGGTGTGTACAGCCCGTCTGATTCGAGAAACATGCAGGCCGGCATGACACCCGCGAACATCAGAAACAGAACCGCTTGCTTCGTTCTCATCGTCGACTCCTGCGCCCACCATGGGGGCTTCTGCGTTCAGCACGGGCTGTCTGTCGACGGCGCCCGCGCCCCTTGCATTCATTCGAGTAAGTCACTTTGGCGCCATGCCCGGCAGGCGCGAACGAAGCCCGGGCGCCGTGCAGGCTGGAAAACCAGCCCAGACTTCGGTATCTGTCCACCTCGTGCTCTCACTCTCACGAGGTCGTTGCGCCATGCCCATGGCTCGTCTGTATCCCCTTCTCTTGCTGGCTCTTGCCGCCTGCTCCTCGGACTCGACCTCGTCCGGTGAGCCGGACCGCCCTGCAGACTCAGGTAGCCGCCCTTCGCCAGGCGACGCGGACAGCCCTAACGAGACCCGTGATACAGGCACTGTTCCCCCCGATGACGACGCCGGCGCCACACCCGACGATACGACCGTCGAGCCGGGTGCCGACATCGACGCGGTGGACGATTCGGGACCCGCAGCAGACGGACTCGAGCAGGACGTCGACGACGACACTGACCCCACAACACCTGACGCGGATGGCGGCGTCGCTGAAGACATTGACGAGGTGTGCGTCGCCACAGGCGCCACAGCCACCTCGACCGTGCTGCCGGTGGACGTGCTGTGGATTGTCGATAACTCCCTGTCGATGCAGGAAGAGGTCGAGCTCATCAGCGACAATATCAACGCCTTCGCCTCGTTTATTGGCACCTCGGGCATTGACTACCGTGTGGTCATGCTGGCGTACGACGACCCCACCGTGGGTGACGGCGTGTACCACGTGTGTGTGCCCCCTCCGCTGTCGGGAACAGCGCCCGGCGTGTGTCCCACGGGACGCGACGTGGACGGTGAGCGCTATCTGCATGTGCGCGAGATCGTCGACAGCACCAACGGCCTTACCCGGGCCATTGAGGAGTTTCCGGCGTACCGGTCATTTTTTCGACCCGAGGCCGTGCAACACATCATCGTCGTGTCGGACGACAACGCCGAACAGACCGCCAGCGACTTTCTTGCGGACTGGCGCGCGTTGGCGCCCTGGCTGGCCGATACCGTCGTGCATAGCATCGTCACCACGTCTCGCGCCGAGATCAGCGACCCCTTCGACGACTCGTGCACGCGACCCGGGTGCCCTTGCGGCTTTGCTGTGGGCAGCAACCACATGGACCTGAGCCGGGCGACCGGCGGAGAGATCTTCTCGATCTGCGAAGCCGACTGGAGCTCGATCTTCGGGGCGATCGCCGAGTCGGTGGTTGCGGGTACAGTGCTGCCGTGCAGCTATGAGGTGACCCCACCACCCGGCGAGCTCATCGAGATCGATCCGCGCCGCGTGAACGTATTCTTCACGCCCGCCGGCGGCACGCGCACGCTGGTACCCGGCGTTGACTCGGCTGCCGACTGTGGCACCGCGCCGGGCTGGTACTGGCCCGAAGCCCCCGCCACCGACCGGGTGCAGCTATGCCCTGCCAGCTGTGGCTTGATCGATGGTGTTGTCGAGCTCGAGCTGGGCTGCCTGACCATCAAGGGCTAAACCAACCTCTGCTGGCGGCCCCCCGAAGCTTAACGACAGGCTCTGCCGACCCGCGGCGTGATTTACTGGCACGAGCGCACGATTCCACACCCGGCGAACACCTCGCCGGCGTTTCCCTCGTCACCGCTTAGCGGCTGCAGGCGATGAGCGCGTCCTGCAGGGCAGTCGTGGCCTGACCAAAGCAGAAGTTGATGTCGACGCTGGGGTCGGCGCACAGGTCGTACTCAATGCTGCCCGGCGACGGGCACTCCAGGCAGCCGCTCTCGGCTATCGTGAACGACTCGCCCAGACAGACCAGAAACGCGAGTCCGGCGTCGCCCTGCGCAGATACAGCGGCCTGCTCGCACGCAGACAGTCCGGGGTTGTAAACGCCTTGTTGCGTGGTGGTGCAGCTACCCACGCTGCCAAACTCCGAAGCGCCATAGCAGGCGCAATAGCTGGCCACCCAGGCGTTACGCTGCGATTCAAGCTCCGCGGTGGCCGCCGACACATCGGCAGGCGGGTCAACGGGGCCGCCGCCACACGCAGCGAGCGCGTCGGTCACCGACGTCGGGAGCGCCGCGTCACACACGTCGAATGCCGCGTTCAGGTCGTCAAAGCAGGCGTTGAACGCCTCTTCGTTGGGCGGGCACACCGCAAAGCAGCCAGCCAGCTCATCGACCGCCGCCGCATAGCATGCCGAGTTGGCGATCGAGGCGTCTTCGTCGCGCAAGAGCGCCGCGCGGGCACAGGCATCCGGCTCAAACGCGCTCGCATCGGGCTGGTCGGCCTCGCACGCTGCGCGGTCACCGCCGTAGCCCTGCTCCGTGAAACAATCGCAATAGGCGTCCACAAACCCGTCGTTCGCCGCGACCTGGCAATCGATCGCTTCGTCGAGTGTGTCGGCTGAACAGGCACCGCCACCGCCCGGATTGGTATCGCTGCCGCCGCCGATGTCGCGTGTGCCGCCGCCGGTATCGCGCGCGCCGCCGTCGGGCGAAGACGAGGCATCGGTCTCTTCATCGGTATCACCGCGGCCGTTCGAGTTGTCGTCGTCGTTGTCGACATTCGGACGCCCGCCGTTGCCCGTACCTGCGTCTGCCTGAGTTTCGGTTTCGGTAGCGCAGGCACAGAATGAGACAAGGACCAGAGCAGCCAGATACGTTGCGCGCATGAGGGGTTCCGTGGGCAATTGAACGCGTGGGATGCAAGCGGAGGCACCCTGACAGAAGGCATCGCTCAGAAAAATCGAATCATTTTGAACCCCCGGTTCAGGGAATCTGCAGGGCGGCGGTGCGCGCCAGCAAAGACGTGTTGCAAGGCTGGTTTGTACGCTGGCACCGCCAGAGCGCCCATTGCACACTACAGGTCGATCAGCTCAACCTCGACGGTGGTGGGCGCAACCCAGCGCACAAGGCCATCGACGTCGTTGCACCCCATGGCCACAATACCGACACCCGGTTGCTCGGCGGTCACAATAATCGTGTAGCGTTGCTCGCCATCCGACTCCAGCCCCACAAACTCAGACTCGCTGAAACGAGCGAACTGACTCATCCGTACGTTGATTCGCGCAGCGTCTGCTGTCACCTCCTGCACCGTGAGGAAAGGGTCCTCGCAGTAATCGGGAAGCCCCTCGCGCTGCGCGTACAGAAGCGCGCGGTACGTGTCGATGCCGAGCGTCCCCGAATAGGTCGCCAGGACGCTCAACGGCGCCGGGTTGAACACTGTCGTCGAGACCTCGAACGTGCGTGCGGCAGCGCCGTCGACGGTCGCACTCACCTCGAACTGCCACGTGCCCCCATCGCGTACACCGATATCAAACCGTACAATCCCTTCTTCATCGGTCAGCACCGACGGCGCAGACAACGTCGCCATCATGGCAGCATCGGAGCCTGGAACCACCTCGAGATTCACCGTCCGCCCTGCTACAGGCTCACCGTCTTCGGTGTACCGTAACTGCACCGTCAGGACGTCCGGGTACGAAAAACTCACCCGGCACCGATCGGTCTCCACACAGGACACGCCATCGGAGCCAATGCCACCGCCAAGGTCGAACTCCAGCGCGCGCTCCACGCCGTCGCTCGACCCATCTTCGGGTACTGCCGCGGCATCAGCGGCATCCGTAGTGCCCGTGGCATCCGCAGTGCCCGTGTCATCCGCAGTGCCCGTGTCATCCGTAGCGCCCGTGTCATCCGCAGTGCCCGTGTCATCCGCAGCGTCCGTGGTGCTCGTGTCATCGGCAGCGTCCAACGGCCCCGGTGTGTCTGATTCATCAAAAGTATCGGGCACCTCCGCGACGTCTGACGTTTCAGGTGCAGAGCGGTCCGACGGCTCGCCGCCACACCCGGTTGCCAGCACGCCCACAACAAACAGACCAATCAAACAACACAATGGTCGCATGATGACCAACTCGTTAATCAAACGCATACCGTTCACTCACCGACAAACACGTGGATTCTGCCCGCACAGAGGCAGGCCCCCTAGCCAACCCCCGAAATGACGTCAACGCGTTACCTGAGCAGTCGGTTTTCAGGGCGCGCGGGTGTACCAACACCTGAACTCACCCACAGCATAGCGGCTATGGCGCCGTTCGTGCCAGGCGAAAGCCCCCAAAGCTGCTCCACTCGGCGGGGCTCCCATGGTCGCGGCTGGCCGAACGCGTGCCCGACGCAAATGCCCCCCAGTAGCCGCCGCGCCGCACCCGGGTAGTGCCGACGACCGCTCCCAGCGGGTCCGTTCCACCAGGGAGTGAGAACACGAACGCATCCCACACCCACTCCCGCACGTTGCCCAGCATGTCGTACAGACCCCAGGGGTTTGGCTGCAACGATGCGACCACCTGTGTGCGACTGCCGGAGTTTGCGCAAAACCAGCCAATCGACAGCAGCGTGGCGTCAGAACAGCGCGTGGAGGTCAGGTTCCCGATCCACGTCGCCGTCGTCGTGCCAGCCCGCGCCGCACGTTCCCACTCTGCCTCGGTAGGCAGCCGGTAGCCGCTGCAGGAGAGCCCCACAAAGCTGGCATCGGTGCAGCCGCTGTGCACGCCGTCGTACCATCCGGTCACCGGGTCGGCGCAGCCAACCAACTCGTAGCAGGCCTCCAGACCTTCGGCAGCCGACAGTGCGTTGGCGAAAGCCAGGGCGCTGTACCAGTCCACCTGCTCGACCGGCCCTCCATCGTTGGCACCGGCGGCCACGCAGGCAGCGCCACTGACAGACTGGAAACACGACGGGTTCGCGCCGCCGGTAAACGACCGCCATTGTCTCTGGGTGACTTCGGTTCGGGCGACGAAGTAGTTGCGACTCAGGGTCACCACCACCTGGCTCTCGAGCCCCAGCGTGGAGCTCCCGAGCTCTCCGCCCGGGGCGCCCATCACAAACCCTCCCGATGGCACATACTGGAACGGGATCGCCACATCCGGCCCGACCACGGGCCGCGGTGAGCAGTAACGGAGCGGCGTGTCGGTTGGGCACCACGCTGCCGCACCACACTGGGCGTCGTCGGTGCAGCTCTCGCCCAGTCTGGGTGGGAGTGTGCAGGTTGCGTTGGCACCCGTCACGGCCGGGCCGGTGTAATCACCCGTACAGCTGCACTGCCAGCTACCCGGCGTGTTCGTACATCCGTTGCCCGTAGCAGCGCAGACACCCCCCAAGGCGCACTCGTCTATGTCGCTGCAGGTCGGTAACGTGCCCCAGCTACCCGTCGCCGAGCAAACCACGCTGGCCGCACCGGTCAGCGAGTACCCCTCGAAACAGGAATAAACGGCCGTCGCACCCAGTGACGTACCGCCTGCGACCAGCACATCACCATTCTCGGGATCCGACAGCGCGCCACAATCGACGGGCGTGCACTGCGCCGGACTCCCGGTCCACGAGCCTGTCGCGTCACAGGCAAGCGACAACGAGCCTTCCGACAGCACATAGCCCTCGTCGCACGCATACTCGACCTCACCCCCAAACTGTGTCGAGCTTACCGACACCAGCGTGGCATTCGCCGGTGCCGCCGGCACCGCACCGCATGTCACCGGCTCGCATACGCCGTCCACCACACGATAGCCCTCCAGCAAAACGTCCTCGTCGGCGTTGCCGTCGCAGTCGTTGTCCAGGCCGTCGCAGACCTCGTCGGCAGGGCTGGCAAAGGCGACGCACTGCACGCCTCCATCAACACACTGCGTGCGACCGGGTGCACACACACCCTCGAACCCCGTGCTACAGTCATCGCCAACGCCAGCGCTGTTTTCATCCACCGTCTCGTCGCAGTCGTTGTCCACGCCATCGCAGACCTCGTCGGCGCCAATATTCACCGTCGGCTCGTCGTCATCGCAGTCCACACCACGACATCCCGGGCCCACTCCGAAACCATCTTCGTCGCCATCGGCGCAGTAGTCGGTAGGCAGACACCGGCGTTCGGCGTCGGTGCTGCTGGTGGTCACGAGCACACAGTCAAATCCAGCGGGACAATCTTCATCGCGACCGCAAATATCCGCACACAGACCCGCGATGTCATCACCGATCGACACAATCACCGCCCGCGCACTCCTCGTCGGCTCGACAGGGCGTACCCGGCTCACCGCCTGCGTCCGGGCTCACGTCGCCCGTGTCCTCGACCACGCTCGAGCCGTCGAACGCGGCATCCTCAGCCTGTCCATCCAACGCTACATCGCTCGCGCCCGACACATCCACGTCAGGTCCGACATCGGGCACAGGAATCAACCCACCATCGACCCCTCCCGACACATCACCATCCATCGCTCCCGAAAGGCCAGGCGACTCGGCACATCGAACTGCACACAACGACACACTCGCAACCACAACCGCACGCGTCCACACAGAAAACCGGCCCATGATTCACCACGCGTGCTCAATCGCTGTTTGCAATTTCCGAAGTGGCAGTGCTCTAACACGCGCAGCTCGCTCTGCCAACGAGGGCAACGCCACCAATCCCCACTACGCACAGGGGGGAGACCCGGCTCAAAAGGGACCTCCTCGCAAGCCTGACCGTTGTGCTGCTTCAGGCGTGGCCGGGGGCGCGACACCCGAATCCGCCACCCTGACCATGCCGCTTCAGGGCGCCGTTCGTGCCAGGCGAAAGCCGTAATCGTTGAAGTTGTCGTAGTAGAAGGTCCCTCGACGCCCGCCCGCACGCAGAAAGTTCGCCGTCCTGCTCCAGCTACCGCCGCGAATGCTGCGCTGAAGATCGGTCATGGCGGCCACCGGGTCGGTGACCTCGGTTGTCGGGTAGGCCGCATAGCCGTCTTGCACCCACTCCCTCACGTTCCCCAGCATGTCATAGAGCCCCCACGCATTGGGCAACTTGCTGGCCACCGGCTGCGTTCTACCCGGCGCATTGGCGCAGAACCACGCGATGGAGTCCAGACTCGGCTGCGCGCTGCACGGAAACATGTCAAACACGTTCCCCTCCAGATTGCCGAGGTACGTTGCGGTGGTCGTTCCCGCCCGCGCGGCGTATTCCCACTCAGCCTCTGTAGGCAGACGATACCCTTCGCAGTCGTACACCGTTGCGCCGCCGATGACCACGCCACTCGCGTCGTAGCACTCCGGCAAACCGTCTACGCGTGAAAGCGCATTTGCAAATGCGACCGCGTCACTCCAGCTCACCCGCTCGACCGGACACGACGGTCCGCACGCACGGAAATTGGATGGGTTCAGGCCCATGAGCGTCTCAAAGTCACCCTGCGTCAACTCCGTGGTCTGCAGCAGGAATGCGCGCGTCAGCGTCACGGCGTGTTGCGTCTCGTCGAGCGCCCTGCCCAGCTCGCCCTCCGGCGAGCCCATTGTGAACGTTCCCGGCTCAATCCGCACGAACTCGAGCGCCAGCTCGGGGCGGGGTGGGGCCGCGTCCGTGACGTCTGTGGCGTCCAGGGTATCCGCGACGTCGCCATCGATCGTGTCGCCCGCGTCCAACGGCTCCGACGTGTCAGTCACGTCGCCCGCGTCCAGCGTGTCTGCCGCGTCTGGCACATCCGACGCTTCCGGCACATCCGACGCTTCCGGCACATCCGACGCTTCCGGCACATCCGACGCTTCCGACACTTCCGGCACATCCGACGCTTCCGGCACATCCGACGCCTCCGGCACATCCGAAGCCTCCGGCGTGTCCGACGCCTCTGCACTGTCGGGCGCTACCGACACGTCTGAACCGTCCACGATGTCAGAATCCGTCGCCGTATCCGAAACATCGGGGGCTGGAATCTCCTCATCGCTGCCACCACAACCCACCGCTACAACACCAGCCAGCACCAGGCCAAGCCAAGTTCCAAACTCGCGCATCTGCGTCTGCTCCTTGCCGGCACGCACTGTGCCGACACTCACACACCATACCACTTACCAACCCTCGCAAACGCGCGCGCCACTACCCAACCCCCTCCATCATGTCAACGTGCTGAACAACCTGCCGATCGTCAGGGCGTAAGGGATATTCAGTTCCTTGCGCACATCGGCCGTCTGGCACCGCCCGCGCCTTACGGCAGGGTTCGGGCGAGGCGGAACCCGATGCCGTAAACTGGTTTGTCCGACCCTAAACAGCCATCCCCCTGCGGGTGCATACCGCGCCATGGCGATCTCACATTGTCCGCCCAGAAACTCCAGGCGCCGCCGCGAATCACACGGGCATATTCCTTACCAGCGCCGCCTGCATGGCTCGTCGGATCAGTCTCGGGCCCGGCGAGCTCGCCGTACCAGTCATGGTTCCACTCCGCCACATTCCCCAGCATATCGTACAGGCCCCAAGCGTTGGGCTCCCGTGTGCCTACCGGGTGAGTGCGCTCCCCGCTGTTCCCTATCCACCACGCGATCGCGTCCAGATTCTGCTGCGGCGCCATACTGTCGTCCGAATCGCCAGTGAGCTCACCCTGCCAGGTGGCCGAGGTCGTCCCGGCGCGGGCGGCGTACTCCCATTCGGCCTCGGTTGGCAGACGATACCCCACACAGTCGTACACGGTCGCCCCACCGATCACCCGGCCGTTGACGTCATAGCACGCCGGCAGTCCTTGCGCGCGTGACAGCGCGTTCGCGTAGGCGATCGCGTCATACCAGTTCACGCGTTCTACCGGGCACGACGCCCCGCACGACAAAAAATGCGACGGATTCGACCCCATGAGCGCCGTGTACTCCCCTTGCGTCACCTCGGTAGCCTGCAGCATGAACGCGCGGGTCAGGGTCACCCGGTGCTGCACCTCGTTCTCGTTCCGGCCCTGCTCGTCGGCCGGCGAACCCATCATGAAAGTCCCCGCCTCGATGCACACAAATCCCTCCGGTACATCCTGAGAACACGCCTGCG
>JAGWVZ010000877.1 GCA_018970625.1 Myxococcales bacterium
GAGAACAGGCAAGTATCAGGGGGAAGGGACGGCCGCCCACCAGCTAAATGGGGATTATCTGGGTCATTCGGCTGAGCGAGGTTCCATTCTGCAACCGTGTTCGCTCCGAGCGGCCGGTTAGCAACAGAAGCTCTCATAGGGACCATCGTCCGACAAACTCGATCCATAGAGGCAAGGCCCATTGACACCATTCCTCATGCTGCATATATGCAGCATAGAAAGGAGCGACCATGCAGACATCGACAGAGATTGCAAATGAGGCAGCAACCCTCGCACGCCTTCGTTCGGAGCTGAATGCCACACAGGCGGCTGTGGCGGCAGAAGCGGGCATCGACCAGAGTCGAATCTCGCGGATTGAAAAGGGCGAAGTTAGCGCCCCCGCCGACGTTGAAAAGGTGGTCGATGCGCTTGAGTCGCTCGGGTCGCCGCATGCCCGAAACTACAAGGAGTTTCGTACCCGGACTTGGGAGTACATTCCCCCGCCAAGCTTCTTCAATCCTCAGCGCGCATGCTTGGAAATCGCAGAAGAGGCGCTCGGCAACATCGAGGAATTTCTTCGTGACGAGAGCCGACCTTGGCCACTGCGCCGACAGATTGAACGGCACCGGGAGACGCTGGTCAGGGGCGCAACGTATCTTCAGAAGCTGTCACACAGCGTTGCCTTCATCGGGCCAATCGGCGTCGGGAAGTCGACCGGGCTGAGCTTTCTGTTCGATCTTCTGGTTCCCCCTTCGTTGGCGTCCAAGCCCATTGATCGTCCAGTGCTCGAAACCGGAGCTGGGGGTACGACCATCTGTGAAGTCCACATCAAACGGGGGCCAGAATTTGGCATTTCCTTGTTGCCGATGCCGGAGAGTGAATTGCGTAACTTGGTGTCAGACTTCTGCGCCGCGCGTTGGGCTGTTCTCAAGGGTGAGATGAAAGAGTCCTCCGACACCGCGGGCGTTAGCCGCGAGCATGACCGCGCAATCAGGAATATGTCCGGCCTCACTCGCCGTCGCTCGATGAAGGACGGCAAGATCGAGTATTTCGATCCGCTGGTCGAGTTGGCCAACGCCAGCGCAAGCGAGGATGAGTTTCGGGCTCGCGTGCTTGAGATGATGAACCTGCCGGAGCGAACGAGGCGAGAGCTTTGGTATGATAGCGCTACGCGGCAGCATCCCATGGAATGGGTCATGAAGACATTCAGGGAGGTCAACAATGGCCGCCTGTCGGACGTGTCCTTGCCGTTCAACATTGACCTGATCATCCCGGATTTCGGCAAGAACTTCGGCGAGCTGGAGATCAGTGTTATCGATACCAAGGGTGTCGATGACGTCGCCGTCCGAGAAGATCTTGACCTGCGTCTGAAGGATCCTCGCACGGCAGTGGTGTTCTGTTCGCGCTTCAATGACGCGCCCGGACTTACCTCTCGCGCCCTCCTACAGCACATGCGCCAGACCTACTCCGAACCTGTGAACACAGGAAAGGTATCTATACTGGCCCTTCCTCGGGCAGATGAAGCCCGAGCGATGAAGGATGATGCCGGAGAGGTCGC
>JAGWVZ010000100.1 GCA_018970625.1 Myxococcales bacterium
ACCTGGTCATCGCTGTCGACCCGCCTGCTGGCCATCGTGGAATCCGAGCTTTGATTATTTTCGGTACGGGCGAAATCGCGATCTTCGCTACCGATGGCATTAATCCAGCAGGTCGACGTATTTCAGCACGACCTTCTTGATGCCAGCCCCGGGGAAATCAATCGTCAGGCGAATGTGCTCGCCGGTCGGGTCAGCGTCCACCACCTTGCCGATGCCGAAGATGTTGTGGCGCGCACGGCGCCCAACATACCCGCGGGCCTTCTGCAGTGACGCCTCGGGGAAATGGGAATCATCAAAGATGATGCCTGCTTCGGGGATTTCGCCGACCACCTGACTGCCGCCTGCGCTGGCAGCCCGTTCCTGCCACGGGCGTTGATCAAACTCGTCAAAGGCAGGGCGTTGCGAGGGCAGGCGCGGGCCGGTCCCTCCGATGCTGGCGCTGCCACCGCCGCTGCCACCACTGCCGCCCTGCCAGTCAATTCGGCTGGAGATGGACTCGGGCAGCATGACCACGGGCTCGTTGGTCAGGTTCAGCAGAAACACTGACGGGCGGGTATAGCGGGTCTGGCCGTGTGTGCGGCGACGTGTGCAGGCGGTAATCGTCAGCAGGTCGCGTGCGCGGGTAAACGCCACGTAACAGAGTCGTCGCTCTTCATCGCTCTCCTCTGGCGTGAGCGCCTGCCGTCGTTGTAACGGAAAGGTTTCGTCTTCGAGCCCCGTAGCAAATACGACGGGAAACTCGAGGCCCTTGGAGCCATGAACGGTCATGAGCGACACTGTGGTTCCGTCGGCCTGCTGTTCATCCGGGCTACCGCGGAGGGCGGAATATTCCAGAAATCCGATCAGGGATTTATCTTCTGCGCGGTCGCAATAGTCGCGAGCAGCATTACGCAACTCATCGACGTTTGCGCGTCGGTCTTCCGCGGTGTCGGGTTCCGTTTCGTCAAGCCAGCTCAGATACCGGGTTTCGGATAATACCGTGTCAATGAACTGTGCAGCGTCGGCGTGCAGCGCGGCGTCCGCGAAGGTATTCAACAGCGCATGAAAACGCTGCAGTGATTCGCGGGTCTTTTTCGGCAATTTTCCGAGGGGCCCTTTTACATACGCAGCGAGCGCTGAGCGCAGGCTGCCATGGGCGTGGTCTGCTGCAAAGACCTCCATTTGCCGCAATGTTCCAGTACCGACGCCGCGCGACGGTACGTTGACCACCCGGCGAAATGCGACGTCATCGGCAGGATTCACCGTGAGGCGCAAATAGGCGAGCACGTCGCGAATTTCACGCCGTTCAAAGAAGCCCGTCCCGCCCACGACTTCAAACGGAACTCCTTCTGCCCGAAGCCGTTCTTCGAAGATGCGACTCTGTGCGTTGGTGCGATAAAAGACCGCGAAATCATGCCATGCCAGGTTTCGTTCGCGGCGAATGCGAGAAATCGAGCGCGCCACAAAGTCAGCCTCTTCGCGATCATCGGGCAGAATACACACCCGCACCGGTTCGGCGTCCTGTCGGTCGGTACGCAGGCGTTTGTCGAGGCGTTCACTCAGGTGTTTGACCACCGTATGGGCGGCGTCCAGAATGGGTCGGGTTGACCGATAATTCTGCTCCAGCGCAATGGTGGTGCAGGCATAATCGTTCTGAAACGCGCGCACATTCTCGACGGTCGCGCCACGCCACCGATAAATCGACTGATCATCGTCACCAACAGCCGCGATCTGCGAGTCGTCGCCGGCCAGCTGACGCAGCAGGCGATATTGCGCCCTATTGGTATCCTGAAATTCGTCGACCAGCACGTGTCGATATCGGCGCCGAAATTGACTTCGGATTTCCTCGTTGTCTTCCAGTAAATGCACCATGGTCGAAACCAGGCTGCCGAAATCCACCGCATTCGCCTGAATCAGCGCGGCCTGATACGCCGTATAAAGCTCGGCAAATAATTCACCATCGCGTCCGCGCGCTCGCGATTGCACCTCCACGGTGCGCATGGCCTCATTATTGGCCTGCTCAATACGCTGCCGATAACTGCGCGCTGCCGCCGCATCGTGCGGAATATTCATGGCCTCGGCGACCACGCGGATCAGCGATAACTGGTCTTCGTCATCATAAATGCTGAATGACGGCTTTAGTTCTGCATACCGCGCATATTCACGTAACCAGCGGGCGCAGGCACTATGAAAGGTGCTGATGGTCGCGAATCTCGCGTCGTGCCCGATCAGCGCTTCCGTACGTTCACGCATTTCTGCAGCTGCCTTGTTGGTAAAGGTCAGCGCCAGAATGTCGCGCGGCGCAGCGAGGCCACGCATCACCAGGCTGGCAATACGGTGAGTAATCACACGGGTTTTACCAGTGCCAGCGCCTGCCAGAATAAGGAGCGGACCACTGCTGTGTGCAACGGCCGCTGCCTGCTCGGGATTCAGCCCTGCCTGCAGGGACTCCGCTTTGACGGGACGTACAGGCTGCATCAGGGCGGGAGCATGCCGTGCGCATTCAGGTGACGCGAGGTGGCATGTGCGTCCAGAATCGACCAGATGTAGGGAATCAGGAAAAAGGGCGTCAGCGTGCCTGCCATAAGCAGGGTGGCGATGAAGAACCCGAAGCCCTTGGTGATCTGGCCGTTATACAGCTGCCCGGCGCCGGGAAAGAACAGAGACAGCAGCGCGGCGGCCGACGGCGAGCGTTGGTGTCCCATGGCGTACGGGTCACCAGAGGGAACCAGCGCGTTATGACCATAGGGTGTCTGACCCGGGGGTGCGTAGGCGTAGCCCGCGCCGTACGGTGCCGAACCAGGCTGCTGGGCCCACCCGCCGACCGCACCGGGAGGCGCGTAGCCTCCGTAGGTACCGGGCTGACCCGCGGGAGCACCATACGGGGACGGCGGTGGCACATAGGCACCCGGTGTCTGACCCTGCCAAGGCCCGCGCGTCTGTTGTCCCCACGGGTTGGGTCCAGGCGCTGGGCCGCGCGGAGGGCCATACGCCGGCGGCACATATCCGCCCTGCGTGGGGTAGGGGGCCTGTGCGTAACCACCGGGCCAGACTTGTCCCGCAGGCGGAGCCTGACCCCCGGCGGGCCAGCCGGCACCGGGCTGCGCGCCATAGACGGGGGGCGGTGCGCCATACCCCGGCGGCGGGTAACCAGCCGGCGTGGACGGGGTGGCCCCGCCAGTCGGGGCGCCGGGTGCAGCCGGGGGAGCGACCGCACCGGCACCGGCGTTAAACACGCCGCCAGCGCCTACACCGGGCACAAAATAATACAGGTTGCCGTCGTCGTCGCTGTCGAGTTCCAGGGAGCCGTTGGTGACCATCCGGTCCAGCATGCGCTCCACTTCCTTCACCGGAAGACCGAAGCGCCGGGACAGATCGCCCGGCAGGAGTCGCTGCACTCGCTCCACTCGCGCGATGTGATCGACTGCCTGCTCGAATTGCCGCTGCTCCATGAACTCTCTCCATAAAAGCCGGTCGCACCTGACGGGCAAACCGGACCCTCACGAACCACTACCTGCGACGACCGCCGCCAGCAGCAGCCACGAACACACTCAACATAGGGGCTTCACACCCTTTGTCCAGCGCCTCACTCCACCGTGACGCTCTTGGCCAGATTGCGCGGCTGGTCGATGTCGGTGCCCTTCGCGTCTGCGATCGCGTACGACAACAGCTGCAGCGGGATTACCGTCAGCAGCGGCTGAAACAACTCGTCCACCGCAGGCACTTCCAGCAGCACGCCACCCAGCCGCGAGATGTCAGGCGCGCCCGCCGTGCTCACCACGATCAACCGTCCGCCGCGGGCTTTCACCTCTTCGACATTCGACCGCATCTTCTCGTACTGCGCGTCCTCGGGGGCGAGCACAACCACCGGCAGCTCGTCGTCGATCAGCGCGATGGGGCCGTGCTTCATCTCGCCAGCGGCGTAGCCTTCGGCGTGAATGTAGCTGATCTCTTTCAGCTTTAGCGCTCCTTCGAGCGCGATCGGGTACTGAATGCCCCGGCCCAGAAACAGGCACGACGACGCCCCCGAATAGTCTTTCGCCATCGCCCGAATCGGCTCTTCCAGCTGCAGCGCCTCTTCAATCAGCGTAGGCACACGGCGCAGCTCATTGACCAGCACGGCTTCGCGTTCGGCGGAGAGCTCGCCACGCTGCCGTCCAAGCCACAGCGCGAGCAGGTACAGGGCCGCGATCTGGGTCGTGAATGCCTTGGTCGACGCCACACCAATCTCAGGTCCCGCGTGTGTGTAAATCACATTTCGACACTCACGCGCGATCGTTGATTCCATGACATTGCACACCGCGATGGTCTGCGCGCCCAGTCGCCGAGCTTCCCGAACGGCAGCGAGGGTGTCGGCGGTCTCGCCAGACTGCGAAATGGCGATCGCCAGCGTGCGCTCCGACACCACCGGCTGCCGGTAGCGAAACTCACTCGCCAGGTCGATCTCCACCGGAATACGCGCCAGACGCTCGATGGCGTACCGGGCGACCATGCCGGCATGGTATGACGTTCCACAGGCGACGATGATGACGCGGTCGATCGACGTCAGGAACGCCCTGTCCAGCTGAATTTCGTCGAGTACAACCCGCTGTTCGCTGGGCTGAATGCGCCCACGCAACGTGTCGACAATGCGAGCGGGCTGTTCGTGAATCTCCTTTAACATGAAGTGCTTGAAGCCCTGCTTCTCGGCGCTGACCGGGTCCCACGCGACATGTTTTACAGGGCGTGCCACGCGTTCGTTGTCGCCGTTGAAGACCTGCACCCCACCACGCTCCAGGATCGCGGTGTCACCGTCCTCCAGAAAAATGACGTCGCGGGTATGTCGCATGATGGCGGGCACATCGCTGGCGGCAAAGTTCTCGTCGGTACCCAGCCCCAGTACCAGCGGCGATGCATGGCGGGCTGCCACGATCTGGTCTGGCTCGGCCGCGTTCAGAACGACCACCGCGTAGGAGCCACGGACGCGCGCCAGCGCCTTCACCAGCGCGTCGTGCAGCGATACAGCCGACGGTCGCAGGTGTGCGATCAGGTGAGCCAGAATCTCGGTGTCGGTGTCGCTCGAGAAGGTGGCACCGCCGGAAGCCAACTCTGCGCGCAGCTCGGCGTAATTCTCGATGATGCCGTTATGAACCAGCACGATATCGCCGACCTGATGCGGGTGAGCGTTGCGCTCGGTGGGACCGCCGTGCGTGGCCCAGCGGGTGTGTGCAATGCCGGTGGTGCCGTGAATGGGCTCCTGCTGAAACAGGGCTTCCAGACGGCTGAGTTTGCCTTCGGCCCGGAGTCGGCGCACGCGCTGCCCATCAAAGATGGCCACGCCGGCGGAGTCGTAGCCGCGGTATTCCAGCCGACGCAGGCCATCCAGGAGCATGCCGCCACAATCGCGGGTTCCAACATATCCAACAATTCCGCACATACACTGACTCCGGGCGCGACGCGCGCGCAACTTGAACGACCTGGCTGACTCAGGGTAATTCGCGACCGCGGGCAATTGTTCCCGGCTCGACGAAGGTACCGGGCGCTACGCGACAATCTTCGAGACGCGAGTGGGCACCGATTCTGACGTCGCGCCCGATCCACGTGCTCCCGACCAACATGACGCACGGTTCCAGCACGACGTCCGATTCCACCCAGACGGGGCCCTCCACCCAGGTCGTGCGCGGGTCAACGAGGGTCACGCCGCCCTGCAGCAGCTTCGCATTGCGGCGTGCGCGCGCGACTTCGTTGGCTTCGGCCAGCTGCTCACGGTCGTTCACGCCGTGCAGGCCATGAATGGACTCGGCGCAGACGACGTGTGCGGGTGAGCCCGCGTCAACGGATAATCCGACAATATCGGTCAAATAATACTCACCGGCAGCATTGCCGGGCGTAATTTTCGCGAGCGCATCATTCAGAAATGAGGCGCGAACGGCATACAGACCAATATTTACTTCACGGACATGTAGCAGGGCGGGCTCGTTGGCCAGCGCGTCCTTGTACTCAACGATGCGCGCGACCGTTCCGTTGGGGTTGCGGATGATTCGACCGTAGCGGTGCTCGTCGGGGTCGATGGCGCTGAGCAGGGTCAACACACCGTCGTGTTGACAGTGGTGCGCCAGCAGCTCTTCGACCTCGCGGCGCCGCAGGTTGGGCGTATCGCCGTTCATGATGAGCACGTCGCCGGCATAGTCGGCGAAGGTATCGACCGCGGAACGGACGGCGTCGGCGGTGCCGAGCATCTGGTGCTGCACGCGGGTGGTAACGGGGGCGTTGGCGTAGCGACGATAGAGCTCGGCCTCGACCTGGTCGCGGCCGTGACCGGTAATGACCACGACCTGTTCGGCACCGGCGGCCAGCGCGGAGTCGACGGCCCAGGTGACCATGGGCCGGCCCAGCACTTCGTGCAGCACCTTGGGGAGGCTGGACTTCATGCGAGTGCCCAGGCCAGCGGCAAGAATAACGGCCTTGAAAGGACGCGGAGCGCTCATGGCAACACCGAGGGTAGCAGGTTCGCTGCGGGGGTTTAGCCGAGTCTTCAGATCGTGCAACGGTAGAAACACCCGTTCGTGCGCGTCGTCTGGAGCGGCGGCGCGGCCATGGCAGCAGGAATGAAGCAGCGGCGCTGAGGCGCTTGTTGCATGTGTTTGCAAAGATGCCAGCCTGCGACGTGATTCGCGTCAGCGTGACCCCCGAAGGAAATCAGAAATGGAGGTGCGCGCCGAAAGGCGCGTACCATCAATAGGCAGCCAGTTTGCGCACGGCGGCCATCAGGTCATCGACCTGCGGCAGATTGACGTCCTCGAGCGCCGGAGCGTACGCAACAAACGAGTCCTTGCCCGCGACCCGCCGTACAGGACCGTCCAGGTATTCGAAGAGTTCGTCAGAAATGCGCGCTGCGATCTCTGCGCCGTAACCAAACGACATGTGGTCTTCGTGGGCCACGATGACCTTGTTGTTCTTCTTGACGGTTTCGACGATGGCGTTCCAGTCGTAGGGAGCCAGAGAGCGCAGGTCGATGATTTCCACCGAAATATCTTCCTTTTCGAGCAGCTGGGCGGCGCGGAAGGCACGCTGAACCACGCAGCCGTAGGTGATGATGGATACGTCGGTGCCGGTGCGCACGGTGCGCGCCTTCCCCAGCGGTATCATGTAGTCGTCACCCGGGTTCTTCGACTTGTTATAGGTCTGCCGGTACAGGTGCTTCGGTTCGAGGAAGAGTACCGGGTCGTCGCAACGAATCGCCGTGCGTAGTAGTCCAGCGGCGTCGAGCGCGTTGCTGGGCATAACGACCCGTAGTCCCGGAATATGGGTGAACAATACCTCGCCCGACTGCGAGTGGTATGGTCCGCCGCCCGACAGGTATCCGCCAATGGGAACCCGCACCACGACGGGGCACGAGAAGTCGCCGCCGGAACGCCAGCGCATATTGGCCAGCTCATTGCGCAGCTGCATGTACGCGGGCCAGATGTAGTCGAAGAACTGAATCTCCACCACGGGCTTCAGGCCACGCAGGGCCATACCGATCGCCCTGCCAATGATGTTGGCTTCGGCGAGCGGCGAGTTGAACACGCGTGCGCTGCCAAATTCGTATTGCAGGCCATGGGTGGTCTTGAAGACGCCACCTTTGCCTTTGACCTGCTTCAGGTATTCTTCGCGGGAGACGTCTGCGACGTCTTCGCCAAACACCACCATCGCAGGGTTGTGGCGCATTTCGGATTTGAGGGTTGCGTTCAGCAGGTCGACCATGGTCGCGTCGGGATCGCCATCGCGGAATACCGGTTCGGTCGAAAATGCGTCCGAGGTTGGGTCCACATCGCTGTAGATGTGATGCAGGACTTCCGAAGTATCTGGTTTAGCCGCTGCGAGAGCGCGGTCGGTGGCGTCGGTCACTTCGGCGTCCACCTCATTTCGCAGCGCTTCAAGCTCCTCTTCGGTGGCGAAGCCGTTTTCAATGAGGAAAGCAGGGAGCGTATGAATCGGGTCCCGCTTCGCCTCGGCGTCGCGCTCGGATTGCGGGCGGTAGTACTCTTCGCTGTCCGACAAGGAGTGCGAGTACGGACGTACCACGTGTGCGTGCAGGAGCGCAGGTCCGTGCCCGGCACGAATGGACTCGATGGCGCGCGTGCAGGCTTTCCAGGTCTCGACGACATCGCAGCCGTCCACTTCAATGACCTTCAGGTTGGGGAACGATGCCACAAGTTTGCTGATGGATCCGCCGGCCGTGTTGACCTCAACCGGAACGCTGATGGCGTAGCCGTTGTCCTCGATAACGAAGAGCACGGGCAACTTCAGGTTGCAGGCGGTATTCATGGACTCCCAGAACTCGCCCTGACTGGTGGTACCGTCTCCTGAGGACACATAAATGACCTCGTCCGAGTCCCAGACGATGTCGCCATCGCGAAGCGCGTCGACAGCCTCGACGATCGAGGGCACCTGAGCGGCGCCGGCGGCATGCAGGAACTGGGTGCCCGTGCAAGACGACACACTGGCGACGTTGAGTTTCTTGCTGCCCCAGTGGCAGGGCATCTGCCGACCGTGAGAGTTGGGGTCGTCCTTGGCGCCTACGCCTTCGAGGAGAATCTCGTACGCGCTCATGCCAATCGAGAGCATCAGCGCGCGGTCACGATAGTACGGGAAGAACCAGTCGTGCCCCGGCTTCATCTGCAGGCCGGTGCAGATAAGCGGCAGTTCGTGTCCCGCTCCCGAGATTTGAAAGAAGATCTGGTTCTGTCGCTTCAGTTTAATCTCCCGGTCGTCGATGCGACGCGAGAGGTAAAGTAGTCGATAGATGTCCAGTAGCTTTGGACCGGTCAGTCCGCCCAGGTTGGGCTTGGCGGCTGCGGCTCGGGTAGACGTCTTCCTCGTGGCCATGAACTCGCTCGGGCAAAACAGATAGACAGGTATGACATGCGATTCAGGACCATCGTGGTCCGGGAATGTCAGCGTGCCTAGTCAAGCCCTTTCGAAAAGAAAAGCGCGCCGTCATGACGCAGTGTGCAGATTTAGAATGCCCCCAGATGTGGCTGCCATTGCGCCAGGGACGCGGAACGCGCAGCGCCAGCTTTCAGCCCTTCACAATCAGGTTCAGGATCTTGGCGGGCACGTAGATCTCCTTCACCAGCTCCTTGTCGGCCAGGTGAGGCATGATCTTCGGGTCGGCCTTCGCGGCCGCGACCACGTCAGCGGTGACCGCGTCGGCGGCGACATCGACCGTTCCGCGCATCTTGCCGTTGACCTGCACGGCGATGGTCAGCGTGTTCAGCACAAGGACCGCCGGGTCGAACGTCGGCCAGGGTTCATAGGTGATAGACTCGCTGGCGCCCAGCACGCGCCAGAGCTCTTCGCCCAGATGCGGCGCGAAGGGAGCCAGCAGCTGCGTAAAGCGCCGTGCGACGCTGAGCGGAACGATGGTTCCGCGGTACAGCTCGTTCAGCAGCTCAATCATGGCGGCGATGGCCGTGTTGAACCGCATGTCCTCGACGTACTCGGTGACGCGCTTGATGGTCAGGTGGGTCAGACGCTCCAGCTCGGGTGAAGCCGGCAGGTCCTGAACCGCCTCGGCCAGACCGCCTTCTTCGTTGGTCATGATGCGATAGGCACGCGCCAGAAAGCGGTGCATGCCCTTCACACTCTCGGTCTGCCACGGCTTGGTAGCCTCGAGCGGACCCATGTACATCTCGTACAGACG
>JAGWVZ010000878.1 GCA_018970625.1 Myxococcales bacterium
GGCGGGCCACCAGCGAGCGGGCGCGCTGGTCGATGGCGTTTAATCGGGTTTCGAGGGCAGAACGCTCATTGAGGGCCGCTTCCATCGCGCGCTGCAGTTCAGTTGCCGGCAGGGCAAGACGTTCGGTATCCGCCTGACCCGCGTTTGCCCGCGAGATCCGGGCCAGTTCGTTCTGCAGTCGGCGCAGCGTGCCGGGCGCAGTCTCAAGCAGCTGTGCGCTACGCGCGGCGTCAGCGCGGTGGGCGGCAGCGGTTTCGATCGCGGATTTTGCCTGTTGCCACAGTGCGAGCGCCGCATCGCGGGTGGGATCACCCGCCGGGCGCTGTTCGATCTCCTCCAGATTGGTCGTAACTTCTGCCAGACTGGGTTCAGCCATCGATGGTCGAACCAGCACAGCGCAGACGCACACCAGGAATATCCGTGCCAACAAAGTCATGAGGATGGTGCCGTACTCCAGTTCATGCCCTGCGCAGTCTAGCAGCCTCATCCGGTTGTCTGGCCGAATGTCCCGTGTGCGCGAGATGCTGCGAGCGCTCTCGTTTGCGTGCCCACTGGGCTTGCTGCTGATGACATGCAGCGCGCGGGCGAAGGAATTCATTCACTTCTCGCCGCCGGCATCTTTGTCAGGGCCAACAATTGCACGCGCGGCGCTCGGCGCCACCTATCTGTATCGAGGCCGAGACCGCTTCGCTGGCAGCGAGTTATGGATCACAGTCGCGCGCGAGCCGGCGGAACTCCAGCAGGACGGAGTGCCTTCCGCATCGCTCTGTCTGAAACTTTTTGAAGACGAATTGAAACGGCAGTTTCCCGATCTGTTCGCCCTGCCTTCGGCGCTCCGCTTGCGCGTTGGCCCTTATGATTTCACCCAGCTGCGCTGGAGCCGGCGGGACGAACGTCACGTCTTCACCGGGGTACTCGCGTGTGCTGTGCTTCGCGGGCATTTTGTGGCCATCAATTTCGGTGCACGTAGCGATCTTGCCCTGAAGATTTTCCCCGACATCAGGCAAAAGCTGACCCGGCTCGAACTCAATTTCTGAACGTCCTCAACGCACAGGCCAATCCGCATGAAACAGCAGTACCGGTATTTCGATTTCGTCATGGCCGGCTTTGTCGCCGTGTTGCTTTGCTCCAACCTCATCGGGCCAGCCAAGGTTTGCGAAATTCCGCTCCCATTGCTGGGCACGGCACTGGTGTTCGGTGCCGGCAATCTGTTTTTTCCGATTAGCTATATTTTTGGCGACGTATTGACCGAAGTGTATGGCTACGCACGGGCCCGACGTGTGATCTGGGCCGGGTTCGGCGCAATGCTGTTCGCGTCTGTGATGTCGGCGATCGTCGTCGGCCTGCCGCCAAGCAAGGCCGAATCCTTCAATACCGTACTGCAACCCGCGCTGGAAACGGTGTTCGGCGGTACCTGGCGCATTGTGTGCGCTTCAATGCTGGCGTTCTGGGTGGGCGACTTCGTGAATTCCTACGTACTCGCGCGCATGAAGGTGTTGACCAACGGGCGCTGGCTGTGGAGCCGGACG
>JAGWVZ010000101.1 GCA_018970625.1 Myxococcales bacterium
CCTATGAGTACGTCGCCGACGACGAAGGGCTACTGGAGCCGAACCCGACGGAAGATGACGAAGAAGACGACCTCGCCGACGAAGACGAGTAGGCGCCCGAACCCGAGCCGCTTCGGGCGCTTACGTGCCCGGGTTGGCCCACTCGAACACCTGTATGCCCGACTCTGAAAGGCTGAGTTGCCACCGTGCGGTTCAGGCGAGTGATGACCTGCTCACCTGCGCTCTCGTCCCCTGCAGGCGTACCGAATGAACACTGCCGAGACATGGCGAGCAAAGGTCCCCGGCGCCGGCGCATACGCGGCGTATGTCGTGCTGTTCAATACGTACTTATGGATGCCCGTCTTCTTCCTGTGGTACCTGCGTTGGCTCAGCCTGTCACAGGTGCTGCTTCTGGAGGCCGTCTATTACGTGGCAGTGGTGGTTCTGGAAGTGCCCGCGGGCGTGCTGTCGGATCGCCTGAGCCGACGTGGTACGCTGATCGCGGCGGCTGCGTGCCAGACGGCCTCCGCCGTGCTGGTTTGCGCGTCGTCCACGTTCGCCGGATTCGCGGTTGCACAGGTGCTATTTGCGGCAGCGATCGCCTTGAATTCGGGCTCCGACACGTCGCTGCACTATGAATTGCTGCAAAAATCCGGGCGTGAAGCGGAATATGAGCAGCGTGAAGCGCGCATCGCCACGTGGATGTTCAGAGCCAGCGCTCTGGGGGCAGCCGTGGGCGGTGTTCTCTCGCTCGTTTCGCCTGTGTTGACGTGGGCAGCGACCGCCATGACCTCGACCGGCGCCCTGCTTGCCGCCACCCGGATTCCCGGTGACCAGACCCTGAGCGCCCGAGCCCCGGGACCCGCGCCGGGCGTTGGCGAGATCATCGCCATCAGCTGGGCGCCGGCTCTTCGGTGGTACTGGCTGCTGGCGGTCGGCATGGTGGTGCTGAACCATTTACCGTACGAGTTTTACGCCGCCTACATCGATCTGGTGCAAGGCCGTGAGCCGGGTGCGAGCAGCGCTGGGGCGGGCATCGACGGCTCGGGTTCAGCGGTGGTCTGGTGGCGTAATGCCGCCCTGCTTGCCGGTCTGCATATGGCCGCGGGCTCCTGGCTGGCGTCGGTGCTGGCTTCACGCAGCGCGCGGTGGTCTGAACGATGGGGAAACACGGCGGTGTTGCTGTCTGGCGTCGTGCTGCAGACGGGTGTGATCGTGGGCATGGCGACGGTCGTGCATCCGGTGATGGCGGGTCTGACGCTGCTGCGGGGTTTGCCGCGGGGGTTGCAGCAGGCTCCGCTGCAGGCGGCGACGGTGCCGCTGATTCCGCGGGAGATTCGGGCGACATGGCTCTCGGTGCAGAGCCTGGTGGGGCGACTGGCGTTTGCTGCGGTGCTGGTTGGCCTGAGCGCGCTGATTCCCGGGAACGCGACGGCGGCACAGTCGCTGGCGCTGACGCTGGATGGGGCGGGTGTGATCGCGGCGGGGGTGCTGGCATTCCTGCTGGTGCTGCGTGTGCGGCGACCGGCTGAGTGACCAAAGACAATGGGAGTGCCTTGACGCAGTGGGGTGCGAGGAATAGCAGGTCCCGCACCTTCATTCCCCGATCGATTTCACGCGGCCTGGCCGCCTTTACTGGAGTCCTGACATGACGGTTCGTATTGCCATTAACGGATTTGGTCGCATTGGCCGCGCGATTGCGCGCATCGCCTTCACCCGCACGGATATTGAGGTAGTGGCGATCAACGACCTGACCGATGTGCCGACGCTGGCTCACCTGTTCAAGTACGACTCCTCGCACGGCCGTTTCAATGGAACGGTGGAGGCTGTCGAAGGCGGTCTGAAGATCAACGGCAAGACGGTCGCTGTGACGGCGATTGGCAAGCCCGAGCAGCTGGACTGGAAGGCTGCACGGGTGGACGTGGTCATGGAGTGCACGGGCCGCTTTACATCGAAGGAACAGACACTTGCGCACATCAACGCAGGTGCACGCAAGGTCATCATCTCGGCCCCCGCCAAGGGTGAGGACGCGACGATCGTGGTGGGCGTGAACGACGACGCGCTGGACGTGGTCAACCACACGGTGATTTCGAACGGCTCGTGCACGACCAACTGCCTGGCTCCGCTGGCCAAGGTGCTGCACGAGAACTTTGGCATCCGGAAGGGTCTGATGACGACGGTCCATGCGTACACGTCGGACCAGCGCCTGCTGGATGCGCCGCACTCCGACCTTCGCCGGGCTCGAAGCGCTGCGCTATCGATGATTCCGACGTCCACGGGCGCTGCCGTCGCGGTGGCGAAGGTGCTTCCGGCGTTGAAGGGCCGTCTGGATGGCATGGCGATCCGGGTTCCCACTCCGAACGTGTCGGTGGTGGACTTCACGTTCGAGGCCGAACGCGAAGTGACGGTGGAAGAGATCAACGCGGCCGTGAAAGCCGCGTCGGAAGGCGCGCTCAATGGCATTCTGGAGTATCAGAGCGAGGAGCTCGTGAGCATTGATCACAACGGCAACTCGCACTCGTCGATCTTCGATGCCGAGCTGACGCGTGTACAGATGGGAACGCTGGTGAAGGTCATCTCGTGGTACGACAACGAGTGGGGCTTCTCGAACCGCATGGTTGATCTCGCTGTCCGCTTCGGCGCCTGATTCGGAGTCCGGCCATGGAACTCAGCGGCATTCGTTATCTGAAAGACCTGCAGCTCGCCGGAAAGACGGCGTTTATTCGAGTGGACTTCAACGTGCCGCTCGATGGCTCACGCATCACCGATGACGCACGGATTCGTGCCGCCCTGCCCACGATTCAGTTCGTACGTCAGGCCGGTGGCAAAGTGGTGCTGGCCAGCCACCTGGGCCGGCCCAAAGGCGGTCCCGAAGAAAAATACAGTCTGCTCCCCGTAGCCGACCACCTCGCTGGTCTGCTGGGCATCGACGTGGTGTTCGCAGAGGACTGTGTGGGCGACGGCGTGCAGAAGGTGATTCATGACCTGCCAGCCGGCGGGGTGCTGTTGCTTGAGAACCTGCGGTTTCATGCGGCTGAAGAGAAGGCAGACCCGATCTTTGCGTCGCAGCTGGCTGCGCTCGCCGACGTGTACATCAATGATGCGTTTGGGACCGCTCACCGCGCTCATGCATCCACGTACACGATGGTGCAGCACTTCGCCGACACCGCGCGAGCCGCAGGGCTGCTGGTCGAGAAGGAGCTGACGGCGCTCGGGCCGCTGCTGCAGGCGCCCGCGAAGCCCTATGTGGCGATCATGGGCGGCGCCAAGGTGTCCGACAAAATCAAGATCATCGAGAACCTGCTGGGCAAGGTGGATACGCTGCTGATTGGCGGCGCCATGGCCTACACGTTCCTGAAGGCGCAGGGACACAGCATCGGTTCCAGCCTTGTGGAAGACGACAAGCTGGAGTTGGCGAGGCAGCTGCTGAAGTCGGCAGAATCGCGCAAGACGCGCGTTGTGCTGCCCGAAGATCACATTATCTCGGACAGCTTCCATGGCGTGGGCAGCGCCTGCTCGACGGTGAGCATCCCGGAGGGCATGGCGGGCTTCGATATCGGTCCCGAGACGACAAAGCTCTTCCGTTCGTTTATTGAGCGGGCGGCGACGATTATCTGGAATGGTCCGGTCGGGGTGTTCGAGAAGGAAGCCTTCAATCGCGGCACCTTCGCCGTCGCCAACGCGGTCGCTGACTGCAAGGCGATGGTGGTCGTGGGCGGCGGTGATTCGGCGGCCGCGCTGGCTGCGTCGGGTCGGGTAGCCGATGTGACCCATGTCTCGACTGGCGGCGGCGCGTCGCTGGAGTTTCTGGAGGGCGCTGACCTTCCGGGCATTGCTGCCCTTCGGGCAGGCCACCGCTTCGAATGAGGTCCGCCATGCGTAAGCCCTGGATTGTTGGAAACTGGAAAATGAACACCACCCGGGGCGAAGCGCAGGCGCTGGCCCATGCGGCGGTCGCGCTGGCAGCCGAAGTGGGAGACGCCGTCGAGATCGGGCTGGCACCACCGGCGATCTGGTTGCCTGACGTCATTGGCATCTGCGACGGGACGGCGGTGAAGGTGTTTGCTCAGAATGTCGGGTTCCTGCCGAGCGGTGCGCTGACGGGCGAGATTTCGGTGGCGATGTTGTCGGAGGCAGGCGCGGCAGGGACCCTGGTGGGGCACTCCGAGCGCCGGGAACATTTTGGCGATACGGACTTGCTGGTGGGCAAACGAAGGGAGCTGGCTCGAAGTGCCGGCCTGCTGCAGATTCTGTGTATAGGTGAGACGCTGGGGCAGCGGGATGCCGGTGAGACCACGGACGTGGTGCTGCGGCAGCTCAATGGCGCGCTGACGCCCGATGCAGACCTGACAGGCCTGACGATTGCCTACGAACCGGTGTGGGCCATCGGCACCGGTCGAACGGCGACCCCCGAGCAGGCGCAAGAGGTTCACGCGACCATTCGCGGCTGGTTGACACAAACCTATGGCGCGGCATCCAACCACGTTCGCATTCAGTACGGTGGTTCTGTGAAGGGCTCCAACGCGGCCGACCTGCTGGCGCAACCTGATATCGATGGCGCGCTCGTGGGTGGCGCCAGCCTTCTGGTCGATGACTTCGCCCGAATCGTGCGAGCAGGCGTCCGGTAATCCACCGCCCTGAAAGGCTTCTGGGTCAGACACATTGCGGCCGGTCGTGGTGAGCTCAGTTTGCACCGGATGCGCTGGCAGGACGTGGAGAGGTCTGCCGGTCACCGGACCCGCCGTGCCGACGGCAGGATTGCAAACAAACGTGCGTCGTTGTATGCGGCGGTCCGCCGTGGGGACGCGGTGTCGTCGTCGTACAGGTGCGTATGGCAAGGTTTGCTCTCCGACTTGTTGAATTGCCCACGCGTAATCGCAGGGAGCTCGAAAACCTGGTGCGCGCCCAGCGGGTGTTGCCTCCACGAGCGCTGCTGGATGCATGCTCGCCCAGGGGCGAAGTGGACGCGATCGTCATGGAGGCCGATCGGGCCGACGAGCTGGAGCGGATGCAGGAGAAGCTGCAAGACGCTGGCATTGTGACGGTTCTGGTGGATCGCGACGCGCGCGGAGAAGGCGAAGGTTTCCTGAAGAGCGTACTCAAGCGTCGGACCTCTACGCAGACCGCCCCGGTCGCAGCGGTGACCGAGGCTTCGCGCGATGCGAAGCAGTTTCAGCGCCTGCGGCAGGAAGGCGCGATGCGTCAGGTACACTGGTGGGAGTGGTGGCTGGAGCGTGGCGCGATGCGTCTGAAGCTCTTCATGGCCATGCTGTTTCTGGTCGCGGGGGTGCTGACGTCTATCGCGCTGACCGGTTTGCTGGCTCCGGTGGCTGAATTCGACGCTCTCACCCAGACGGATGAAGCCGACGAGAACGGAAACCCCTTACCGAGCGCTCGTAACTCCATGCCGAGCGATGGCTCGGACGACCAGCTGCCCGGGGAGGAGGAGCGTCCCGGAGCACCCGGAGAGCGACCGGGCGGGGCGGGTGCCGCACCTGCTGCAGCGGCGGCCCCTTCCGAAGACGAAGCCAGTAAGCCGGAGCCTCCGATTGCACGTTGGATCGGCTGGGCGGTTGCAGGCGTCATCACGGGATTTCTTGCCGTGCTAACGCATCGGCTGAGGAACAGTGTGTCGACGCGCATGGCGCGCAACCTGCGTCTGGCGTTGTGGGCCGTGACGGGCGGGACGCTGGTGTTTCTGGTGCTCTCGGTGGTGCGTACTCGTCCAAGCGGCCCTTCGTCGAATGCGATGGAAGGGTCTCAGCAGGAGCCGGCTCCGGCGTCCGCGAGCGGTGCATCGCCCACCGATGAAGGAAGCAGCGGGCCTTCGATGAGCCTTCCTGAATGGGCGCGCACCCTGCCACCGCCCGGATCGTTTTCGTCCATGAATCAGCAGCTTGGCCTGTTCCCCAGTGCGGAAGGGAGCGCAGGCGAGACCCCCGGTCTGGCGAGCGCACTCCCACCGGCCTGCGACGCGCCGCCGGGCAGCTTTGCCGAGCTGGCCTGCCTGCTGCGGCGGGTTCCGACCGAGGCGCAGCCGGGCGCGGCGGCTGCAGAAGGGTCGGCTACGCTGGCGTCGGCGGTCGACACGACTATTGCGGAAGGGTCCCAGTCGCCGCTTCCGACGCTTGAGAACGAGGGTTCGACCAGCGCTGCCGAAGCGTCAGGCGTTGCTGAAGCGTCCGGCGCCGATGCACCATCCGCAGAAGGTTCGGCAGCAGACGAGCAGCCGCAGGAAGGATCGAGTGGCGGCGATGCTCGTGACCCAGGCGAAGGCTCTGGCGCGGCAGCCGAGGCAGCCGAGGCATCGGGTACACCCGGGGCCGACGCGCAGCCTGGCGGTGCGGGAACCCCCGGGCAGCAGGGCGATCCGGTGGCCGACAACAGCGGTCCCCCGACCGAGGCGATGCCCCCCATGGAGGGTGGTGAAGCCGGGGAGCAGCCCGCTGCGCCCGCTGCGGAACCGCCGTCCGAGGCTGCGGATGCAGGGCCGACGGAGACGGCTGCACAGGGTCCTGACGACAGCGCCCCGGGTGACGAGCCACACCCCGCAGGCACGGCGGGTTCCATCATCAGTTTTCTTGTTGGCTGGCTGCTGGGCGCTACCGGAGCGTGGTTGGGAACCCGCAGGAGGAACATCGGATGAACAGCAAAAGCATAACCGCACTCGTCTGCGGTGTGACGATGAGCGCCATGATTCCCGTCGCGATGGCGCAGACGGTCGAAGAGGCCGTCGTGACGCGCTTTGCCGAGTGCCTGTCGGCCGAAGGTGGCGAGCTAGGTGACGCCGAGCGCTCTGCGCTCACGGGTCTGGCTCCGCAGCTGATTGGCACGCTGGGTCAGCCGGCGTGCGATTCGGGGGACGCGGCCGGCTGCGCGACCGCCCTGTCGGGCATGAGTTGCGAGCTGTTGGCGGGGGTTTGGCATGCGCCGGTCGCGGCCGCCGTACCGGAGCCTGCGCCGTGGGCGAGACAGTTCGTCGAGGCGCTCACGGGTCGCATTCTGGCGTGCCTGCCGAATGGCACAACCGACGCTCAGCTTGGAGCTCAGGTCGCCGAATACGGCCTGGTGTTGGGCTCGAGCCTGCAGGGCGCGCTGACAGCCGCTGGCTGCACACCCGATGAAACGCAGGCCGCGGCATGTGCCACCGCGATCGCCGGTGTGGACTGTGCGTCGCTAACGGAAGGCGTAACGTCGGGCGGTATGATGCCCTTGCCCGAAGGTGCGGCGGAATCCTGTGGGGCGATGTTTGGCTGTATGGGGGCGCTCGACGCCGCCATGGAGGAGATCGATCGTGAGCGCGAGGCATTGCCACTGGGCGAAGACTCTCCATGAATTCCGGAGATTGGAGACTGGAACGCGTGGTTGAACTTGCGTGAACGACGAAAGTTGTGCTTAGGCTACGCGCCCTGAGATGAATCATGCCGGCACGGAGCCCCACCGCGGGGCTTATCCGGGACGGATGCGGGTCGGCTCGGCCGCCTGAATTGTAGAGAGAAACGTATGACCGCCGCGATTTATACCGTTTACGTGCTCAACTGCCTCTTTCTGATCATGGTTGTTCTGCTGCAGGCAGGGCGCGGTGGCGGGCTGTCTTTTGGTGGAGGATCGTCCGGCGCGGTCATGGGAAGCAGCGGAGCTTCAACCCTTTTGCAGCAGCTGACGGTCGGTTCAGCTGCCGGCTTCATGGTTCTGAGCCTGCTGCTCGTGTACATCTCATCGAGCAGCAACAGCGTCGGTGACCAGATGGAATATGCGCCGGATGCTCCTGCAGCCACATCGGGTACCGATGAGGGGACGCCTTCTACAGAGACCATGCCAGCCGTCCCGGTTGAGCCGGCCGCGTCGAGTGAACCGCCGGCACCCGTGGAAGCCGCAGCGCCTGTGGAAGCCGCAGCACCCGTGGAAGCCGCAGCACCCGTGGAAGCCGCAGCACCCGTGGAAGCCGCAGCACCCGTGGAAGCCGCTGCGCCCGTTGAAGGTTCAGGCAACTGAAAAATTGCCGAGCTGGCCGAAAAACCGTTTGACGCTGCGCGACGGAATCGGCTAGGCAAGCGGTCCCGCTACGGTGGTACTGCCATCGCAGAGGAGCTGGTTCGCGAAAGTGGTGAAATTGGTATACACGCAAGACTAAGGATCTTGTGGCGCAAGCCGTGAGGGTTCGAGTCCCTCCTTTCGCACTGTGAAAAGCCTCGGCACCGTAAGGAGCCGGGGCTTTTCTTTTTCTCCCGGCTGCCGGTTTCGGGTGCAGGGCCTGACCGGCGCGTCCGGTGCAATGACGGTGAACGCTATGCATGACCTTCGTTACGTGCTCGACAATCTGGAACTAGTGAAGACGCGGACGGCGAGCCGTCACATCGACTGGTCTTTCGAGTCCATGGAGTCTCTCGCTGAGCGGCGCCGAAAGGCGATCTTTGAGTTCGAGACCACGCGCGCCGAACAGAAACGTCGCAGCGACGCGATGCGCGAGTTGAAGCCCGGAACCGAGGAGTTCAACGGTTTGCGCGGCGAGTTGAAAGGGATGGCGGATCGAATCAAGGACCTGGAAGAGACGCGTAAGGCGATCGAACAGGAGCTGGAGTCGATGCTGCTGACGTTGCCGAACATTGTTTCGGACGAGACGCCTGTGGGTACGTCCGAAGAGGACAACCGTGTCGTGCGCGTGGTGGGTACGCCCCGCCCGATCGAAAGCCCCCGCGACCATGTCGATCTGGGGGAGTCGCTGGGCATTCTGGACTTTGAAGCGGCCGGCAAAGTAGCGGGCGCGCGGTTTGCCTTTCTGAAGGGCGCAGGCGCTCGTCTGGAGCGGGCGCTGATCAATTTCATGCTGGATCTTCATACGCGAGAGCACGGCTATGAAGAGATGCTTCCGCCGCTTCTGGTAAACGCGAATGCGATGCTGGGAACCGGACAACTGCCGAAGTTTGAGGAAGATCTGTTCAAGGCGGGGAATTACTACCTGATTCCGACCGCCGAGGTTCCCGTGACGAATTATCTGCGCGAGACCATTCTATCGTCGCTGGATGCCACGATTCGTTATGTGGCGTACACGCCGTGTTTCCGAAGTGAGGCAGGGAGTGCGGGTCGCGACACGCGCGGCCTGATCCGACAGCACCAGTTCAACAAGGTGGAGCTGGTGAAGTTCTGCCGCCCTGAGAACAGTCAGGCTGAGCACGAGGCGCTGGTGATGGACGCGTGTCGTGTGCTGGATCTGCTGGAGCTTCCGTATCGGGTGCTGGAACTGTGCAGCGCGGACATTGGCTTTGGAGCGAAGCGTTGCTTCGATATTGAGGTGTGGGTGCCGTCACAGCAGAAGTATCGGGAGATTTCGTCTTGCTCGAACTTCGGCGACTTTCAGGCACGGCGCGCGCAGATACGCTACCGGGATGAAGCGGGTAAGGCGGGGTTCGTGCACACGCTGAACGGAAGTGGGCTTGCGGTGGGACGCACGCTGGTGGCGTTGCTGGAGAATGGTCAGCAGTCGGACGGCAGCATCACGCTTCCGGCGGCTCTGGTGCCCTACATGGGAACGGATCGAATCGCGTCCCGGTCCTGAGGCGCGTTGTTCCGGCGGGCATTGAAAAGTGGCGCGTGGCTAAAGTGCGCTTGACGCGCCTTTCGACTTCGTGGTACATGCGCCC
>JAGWVZ010000879.1 GCA_018970625.1 Myxococcales bacterium
CGACTGCATTGACCGACACAGTGGTCATTCCGACGCCCGTGTCGTTGCGATACAGGCGACCGCTGATCGCAGCGCGCTGCCGCATGTCGACGTTGAGATTCGCTCCCGGAACTGCTGTGCTCAGTGTCGTCGTAATCACACGTGCCTGCTCGAAGCGCGTGCTCACGACTTCGACCGCGAACACGCCTTCGCTCAGGCCGCTGAATTGATAGCTGCCGTCCGCCGCAGTCACCGACTCCTTGAACAGCACACCGTTTTGCAGCAACCGCACCGTCACACCACCGACGCCGTTCTCGCGGAATGTCGCGACGCTGTTGCCGTCCACGTCACCGAACACCACACCGCGGATCGTGCCGTTCGTCAGCATCTCGACGTTCGCACGTTCCGATCCACCACGCATCATGACCGGGATGTTGCCTTGCACTGTAGTGAATCCGGGCGGCGGCGTGATCCCGAGCGAGTACTCGCCGGGCTGCAACCCACGGAATTGATACACACCCAGGCTGTCCGCACGCACCGTAGCCACTGAGCGGCCGCGATTGGCGCTGCCGACGTTCAGAGTGAGGTCGGTGCCGGGCTCGGCTTTACCGACGATGCTCGCCTCCGGCAATACCGTGAACAGAGCTGAGCCGCTGCCGTTCACCGCAAGGTAAACGTTCTGCAAGGTGGCGCCCTCCAGCGCGTATCCCGTGCCGTCCAGCGACACGATCGTCACCGTGTAGTTGCCCGTCGTCAGATCGCGGAAGACGTACTCACCATCCGCAGTCGTCGACACCTCCTGCGTCGAATCAACACCGGTCAGGCGCACCGCTACTCCAGCCAGGCCCTGCTCTCCGGCGTCGCGCACGAAGTTGTCGTTCATGTCCTCGAACACCGCACCGAAGATCGAACCCAGTGACTGCAATGGGAAGTTCACGGATCCACCGGACGACGACTGCGTATCGATCAGCTTTTCCGTCGCCGCAGGGCTGGTGTACCCTGCCGGCAGCTCGATGCTTACGCGATACACGTCGGGATCAAGTGCGTCGAATCGATAACCACCGGCCGAGCTGGTCGCCCGCTCGGCGACGATTTCCTTCGTCGACTCGCGACGCAGCGTCACCACTACGCCACTCAGACCCAACTCGTTGCCGTCCTGCAGTGCGTTGCCATTTCCATCATTGAACACGACGCCCTGAATGACACCGAGCACCTGGAGGCCGAAGCTCGCCGTGCGCGAACCATTCGACGGCACACCCAGCCGCTGCGACAGCGTAGTCGATGCTGCATAGCCCGCCGGCAAAGAAACAACGATGTCGTATTCGCCGGGGTTGACATCGCCGAAGCGATAAGCACCGTCGATCGCCGTCACCTCTGCACCAACACCGCTGACCGTGACGGTCACACCGCCCACACCCGGCTCACCCAGATCCTGCACGCCGTTGCCGTTCAGGTCGTCGAACACCACGCCCTGGATCACGCCCTGCGCCTGCAGCGCGAAGTTCGCCTGCGCAGATCCACCGCTGCCCACGTTCACC
>JAGWVZ010000880.1 GCA_018970625.1 Myxococcales bacterium
CACGGCGAAGAGCCGAGCTTCCTCGACCCGAATGGTCACCACGCCAGCCCGTGAAATCTGGACGTCAGCGTCGCTGATCCACGGCAGCTGCTCGATGGACTGCTCCATGACCTGCGCATCGCAGCCGAGCAGGTTACGCGGCCGGTCAAGTCCTGCGGCCTGCAGAATCACGCCGCGCGTGTTCTGCGCGTTGCCTTCCAGCACAACCGACTTCACCAGAAACGCCCTTGAGGTCAGCAGCGCGTCAAGCCCTGCATAAACGATAAACGGCACGCCCAGCGCACCCAGAACCATGGCGGCACGCCCCAGCCACGTCAGGGTCTCGCGACCGTTGCGCTGTTTACGGGCTGAACGGGGAGCGGTACGAGCCATCAGCGCACCTCCGACCGGGCATCCGTCGATGCTGCCTGCAAAATCCGCTCGCACAGCTCGGGGAACGCCATCCCACGTGCCGCTGCCATTTTGGGGACCAGTGAGGTCGCCGTCATGCCAGGAATCGTATTTACCTCGAGCACGTACGGCGCCCTGCCTCGCAGCATCACATCCACCCGCGCCACGCCTCGACATCCCAGCGCCCTGTACGCCTCCTGAGCGACACGCACCACGTCCGCCTGCAGTGCGTCTTCCAGCCGCGCCGGCACTTCGTACTGCGTGTCGTTGCGCTGATACTTTGCCTCGTAATCATAAAACGTCGCGTTCGCGACAATGCGCACCACGCCCAGAAGCTCGCCATCCAGCAGGCCGACCGTCAGCTCGTCGCCTTCAATCAGCTCCTCTACGAGAGGCTGCCCACGCCCTGTCCGACAGCGCGTTACGGCAGCCGACCACTCCGATTCGCTGCGAACCAGCGACACGCCGACCGAGCTACCTTCGAGCGACGGCTTGACCACGCAGGGCAGCCAGGGCGCGCTGACCATCGAAGCACTGGCCACCGTCCAGCGCGGTGTGGGAACGCCCACAGCCTCGAACATGCGCTTGGAGCGCACCTTATCCATGCCCACTGCCGACGCCAGCACACCGGAGCCGGTGTACGGAATACCCAGCAGCTCCAGCAATCCCTGCACCGTTCCGTCTTCGCCGGGAGTGCCGTGCAACGCGACGAACACCACCTGCGGCCGATTCAGAACAAGGTCACGAATCGCGTCGTCCGAGAGGTCAATCTCACGCACCTGATACCCAACCTGACGCAGGGCGGCAGCACAGCCGGCGCCCGTCCGAAGACTGACCTCCCGCTCCTGACTCGGGCCGCCCATCAGGACGGCCACGTCGCTCTGTTTCCACTGATTCATGGGTTCAGTTCGTGGTGAAGATCATCGTTGCGTCGAATTCGTCTCTTCAAGATCAGATTCGGAGCCGCTGCGCAAGTCTCTGTAAAATGTCCTCGGAAATTCGGGCTCCTGCTGCCGGCTGTCCAAGCGCACGTGCACGCTCCGACATGGCGTTCAGGGCGGCAGGCGACTTCAGCAGGTCCGCCAGCATCGTCACGCACGCCGCACCTCCGAACTCGGCATCGCT
>JAGWVZ010000102.1 GCA_018970625.1 Myxococcales bacterium
ATCGGTATTGCGCTGGAGTCGCACGAAACACTCGCGAAATATGCCATTGCCGACCGCAAGGCATTCGGAAAGTATCTGGCGGATTTTGGGCAGATTCAGCGATTTATTGGTGAGTCGTATGCGCGCACCGAAGCGGCGCGCGCGCTGGTGTACAAGGCCGCGCTCGAGACGTCACCGACCCAGCGTAACTCATTGAACGCTGCTGCCGCGAAGCTCGTCGCGACGACGACCGCCGAGGATGTGGCTCGTCAGGCCATTCAAACGCTGGGCGGCTATGGGTATACGCGCGAATATCGTGTGGAACGTCTGCTGCGCGACGCCATCCTTTTGTCCATCGGCGGCGGCACAAACGAAGCGATGCAGAAGAATATGGTCGCCGACCTCAAGCGGGTTTACGGCGGCCGTTGAGCCCGCGTGCCCCGAGTTCGCATGTGCGTCCGAACGAGTATGGTATGGCGTTCGGCACCCTCGCGAGACTCGACCTGCGCTGAAATCAACCGGGGTTCACTCGACCGGGGTCGGCACGGCCGTCTGAGCCATCCACATCGGATCAGACGCTTCCGTCGGGCGCAGGGGTACTTGAAACGCAAACCCCAGCGCGACAATCACACTCTCGGATTGCGAGCCGCGAAGGGCGTCTATGACCGGCAGGCGCAGGGTTCCGTAAGCCGCCCACGCGGATTTGGGCCGCCACAGAACCGTCGGTGATGCATACATCATGGCGCCACCGCTATCCGGGTCTTCTTCACCACTAAAATTGTCCGGTAGCTCGTATCGGCCATCGAGCTCGGCTTGCATCGACAATTTTGGCGAGATGCGAAACTCCAGCCCAACGGTGGTGAGTACGCTCATTCCGGGGCGATAATTCCAACGGCTTTGCAGCGGAATAAACGTGGAAGCCCGGGCAAACCCTCGAACCGGTTTCCACGAGGGGCCCGACCATGCGAGGGCCATAAAGGGCACAAACGCGCCCTGTCCAGGCTGAACATCCACCGAGAGACGCTCGCCTGTCGCGTCATTCCATGCGGGCGAAACGGGTAAGCGCGAGCCGGCCAGCGCGAGCAGCATGTGGCGCGGGTTGTTCTGCAACAGCAGGAATTCGCCATAGAGGGTCAGGTCTCCCGGACCGAAAACCCGCTCTCGCGCACCAGACACCGACGAGACCTCGCGCATCATCACGGGGAGTGAAAATCCGGCCGAGTGACCGCCGCCGGGTGACCACGCCGCGCCAACATCGGTTCGCAGCTCGCGGGTGATCTGTTCGTTGATTCCGGCGACCCCCACCCGGGCCTGTTGAGCCCTCCACTCAAACGCAAACCGCACGGTGTCTGCGCTCTGCGGTCCACCCGCCGAAGTCAGCGGCACAGTGGTTCCACACTGGCAGGTGGTACAGGCGAGCGCCGTCCGGGGTTTGATCAGGCTCGCCGTGACCAGGCATGCGAACGTTAGCATGAACAGCCAGCGCGCTGGAACGAGACGCCTTGAGAGACGTGAGCCGCACAGCTGGCGGTCGGGACAGCCCCACAGGTCAAGGGACGCGCGTGATTTCCGACTCATGGCACGCCCACCTGCACCGTCGTGAGCTCAGGCAGGGAAAGCAGCCACGCCCGAAGAGGCTCGTCATCGCGCCGCTCTTGTGGTGGCAGCACCACCGGGTCGGGCTGTATCTGGAGTTGAAGCGCAATCGGTGCACCGGCTTCAACGGTCGTGGGCGGAAACACCACGCGGAACTCAAATGCGGCCGAGGTGCCCAGAAGCACGTCGGTATCGCGCGAAAGCGCGACGGAGCGGTTGAGCATCCAGGGGTGCAAATCAAGGCCCGTGGCGTCGGCGTCGGCCGGCCCAATGAGCACGCGCAGCCCGCAATACTGTCCCGGTGGTGGTTCGAGCACGCCCGCGAATATGGACTGCTGCGCGCGCACATTCACCACCATGGGCGTCCCGAGACGAGTCGGAGAGTCCACTGTGTGGGCCTGGGCCACCGGAAAGAGCGTCTGCAGAAGGCGTGTCGCAAGTTCAGGCTCACACGGAAGAATTTCGAGTTCGCTGACCACCACGGCCAGACTCAGGGCTTCGCCAGTCTGCGGGCGGCCTTGTGTTGAGACGCTGACTTCCACCCAGGTGCCTCTCTCAGACAGCGCGCAGGCGCCCGCAAGAAAATGCGTGAGCAGCGATACGAAAACAACAGACCGGCGCGATTCATACCACCGCCGGCACGAAAGCAGAGCGGTCATGGCGATTCAGCAAAAGGATTCGAAAACCGAGGGTCCGTCAGCAACGTCTCGTCGGTAAGGCTCTCCAGGAACGCGATCAGGTCGGCACGCTCCGACTCAGACAGCACAAAGCCACGTACGAGCGGGCTCTTGAAGGGGTTCTCCGAGCCCACGCCGGCATACTCGCCCTCGCTGATGGTGCGACCTCCGGCTGCGTAATGGTCAATGACTGCGTTCAGGTCGGCGATGCTACCGTCGTGCATATAGGGTGCGGTAACGGCAATATTTCGGAGTGTCGGCGCACGAAAGGCTCCCATATCTTCAGCGAGGCCCGTGACCTCCAGTATGCCCTGATTATTTTCAGGATATGCGCCTTCACCATCCACGTTATACAGTCCTGTATTGTGGAAGGGACGCGCGGCTTGTCCAGCGCCGGCATGATCAACCGAATCAGTGAACGTAAAACCACCGTGGCAATGAAAACACTCGGCACGCTCCGAAAAAAATAATTCGAGCCCGCGTAACGCCGAAGGGGACAATGCTTCGACATCTCCCTGCATATAGCGATCGAACGGCGAATTTCCCGAGATAATGGTCCGCTGAAATGATGCGAGCGCCTGCGTAATGTGCAGCAATGAAATCGCCGGGATTTCACCCGGAAACGCCTGCTCGAAGAGGTCTGCATACTCCGACTCGCCCAGTCGTCTGAGCAGCTCGTCTTCCCGATCGGCCATACCCAGCTCGACCGGCGACCGGCCAAAAATCGGCAACAACGCCTGATACTCCAGCGATGTCATGAGCGGGTTCGACCAGGTCAGGGTCGATAAATAGCCAACGTTCACCAGCGACATCGATGAGCGAGGATGTACTTCACCGGTCGAACCGATCCCCTGCGGGCGCCCATCCGTGAACGCGAGCTCCTGTAAATGGCAGCTCGCACACGCCATCGTCTGGTTGGCGCTCAGGCGCGTGTCGTAAAAGAGGTGTCGTCCGAGCTCTGCCTTTTCAGGTGTGAGAGGATTGTCGTCGGGTATCGCAGGCAACGGAAATCCCGGCGGTAACTCCAGCCATGCGTATTCCTCGCCGACCCGGGTATCGGCCAAACCTGCGTCAGCACCATCGTCCGCCGATTCGGTTGTGTCCTGCGCGCACGCGCTCAACAACCCCAGCGCCAGCATGCCCGACAGGGCTGACTGGCGCGGTGTAATGCGAGGAACAAGCTGAAAAACCGATGTTGTCACGACAGGTCTGGTCATGCGAATAAGGGATTACTCCCCAAACCGAAACACACGGGAATCTGCACCAGAGACAGGACTGCCACTCGCCATATCGAGGCCCAGAGCTCCCAGAAGTCCCTCACAGGCGCTGCTTTGCTCGGCCATGCAGAATACTTCGTCGTCGACCGGCGTGGAATGGGCCAGCAAGGCGGCCAGATCCAGCACAATGGGTACAGCGCCGGGGTCGGCGCCCATCAACTCTACGCGGGGGCGGTTGGATATCGAACAGGCAAAATCAGATGGCGGATTGCCCGCACAACCCTTGGAGCCCAGATGCAGCAGCACCAGACCAGACTCGTTGAGCGACCCTTCCAGCTGAAAATGCTTGTAGCCCATCATCCATGACCAGTGCAGCGCAACATTGGCCAGCGGTCCCGTCTGTTCGACCGGGTTCACGTGGTTCAGCGCCTGCGGGACGCCCACGGTGAATGCAATCCCGGTGAACTCGCCCGGTGCGGCCGAACCCGTAATGGTCGTTCGGGTGTCGGGCGTGGCGTTCGAGCAGCTGCCGGTGCCGTCCTCGAAATCCAGCAGGGCGATGCCGTCGTTCTGCCACTCGGTACCCTCGTCCATCGTCAGCGGATACAGGTTGCCTGCAGCATCGATCAGGCTGACTTCGGAGACAAAGAAGCGCAGGTCATTCAGGGCAAAGTTGTTTCCTGCGATCGCGTCCGAATAGGTCGATGTGCAATCCAGAGGCTGTGTGCCCACGACTGCCGCGAAGTTCAGCGTAATGGACTGATGGTCGGCTCCTGCGTCATCGGGCGTATGGTCGTTGATATCGGCATGGCCCGCATCATCGAAAATGCTGGCGTCAGCGCGGTCGTTTGCGTCCAGAGAGTCATCTTCGACGCAGGCCGATAGAGCCGTCGCTGAGAGACCGACGAGCAGCAGGGCTACGGAAGAACGCATCACGTTACTCGGGCAGGAAATGATGGGTGTGAATGACGGAGTGAACATGCACGCAAAGGTCGTGACGAGCAATGTGACAAGTTGTCGCATGAGCGCAACGCGCTACCAGCCGTCAGACGTCAGAACTCATTCACTCTCGGCGCTGCCGGTAGTCGGCTCGCCGGTCACCTGCTGGCTGTTGGAACGGGCGTGCGCGACGTAGAGCTCCCGCGAACGTGGGTCTGAAAGCACCATACCGGCGTCCCGGATAGCACCGCGCACCTCTCTGACTGCGTCCAGCAGGGAATCCAGAATATCGGTCGATAACGCTTCCGGTTGCAGCAGCCTGAGCCAGCCAGCCGCGACTTCCTGTACCGTCTCGGCCGTTGCGTGGCGGGGTAGCGACAGCAGGGTAAAATAATCTTCGTGACGCGCCAGCCGCCGAAGCCGTACGAGCGCCTCGCGATCCAGAGGACCTTTGGGTACCAGCGTCCGCTCAGAAGGCTGTGTCAGGTCGGGCAGCGCGTGGGTCGCTGGCAGCGTTGCCCCCGGGTGCAGCTCGGCCAGCGCGGGTTGCGTAGCCGTACGAGCAGGCTCGCGTGCCGCGACCCAGGCTGCGATGTCCATGAACAACCAAGGGTTCTCGAATCGGCGCGCGAGCAGCTCCGACCACCGGGGGTCCAGGTCGTGAGTGGTTCCGGCCAGCGCAACGGTCACGTCGCCCCCGTGCCGTGCGGTGGCTTTCAGAAACACCGCCAGCTCGTCGGGTGGCAGCTCACTGTGAAGCACCGCGATGGCCGACGCGACAGACCGAATCGCGGCGACGCCCTCGAACACGTCGTCGGTGTCGATGGTCGCAATCTCCATTTGACGAAGAATCGCCGCCAGAGCTGAGCGCCAGTGAACAACCGGACCGAGAATCACGACGGGCATGGTTACAACATGTTCAGGGGGTCAACATCGATATCGGCACGCACGTCTCTCTTTCGCATGTTTGCTTCGAGTTCGTCGAGCGCCAGTCGCATCAGCCGAGCAGCCGCGTGGACCTCGCCGCGCTCGGTGCCGCGCACCAGCAGGTGAATGCGAAACCGTCCCCGGATCCGGGTCACAGGCGCATCGGCCGGTCCTACCAGGCGCAGGGCCCGCGCTCCATCATGGCGCACCCGTGCCGACACAAACTCCGCTACCTCCATGGCAGCGGGCCACTCGGGTGCGTGTACCCGCAGCAACACCATGGAACCAAAGGGCGGATAACCCATTCGTTTACGAAACGTGAGCTCCTGCGACTTCCAGGTGTCGTAGTCCCCCTTGAGCACGCATTGCAGAACAAAGTGATCGGGGTTCCATGTCTGAATCATTACGCGGCCCGGCCGTTCGGCGCGTCCCGCTCGTCCCGCAACCTGAGTGAGCAGCTGCCACGTGCGTTCGCCGCTGCGGAAATCCGGGAATTTGAGGGATTGATCGGCTTGCATGACGCCGACCAGCGTGACCCCCGGAAAATCATGTCCCTTGGTCACCATCTGGGTTCCTACCAGAATATCGGCGTCACCTCTTCGGAACGTATCCAGAATGCGGTTCAGTCCTTTTCCCCGCGAGGTATCGGCATCGAGGCGTGCGACCCGCAAGCCGCTAAATGCCTGTTCCAGAACGTTTTCGAGCTGCTCGGTGCCGGCGCCTTTCGGCGTAAGCTCTTCGGAACCACAGGTCGGGCACTGCCGCGGTACACGGACCGCAAATCCACAATAATGACAACGCGCCATGTGTCCGCGCTGATGGTACGTGGTGCTGACATCGCAATGCGGGCAAACGAGTGGCTGTTCGCACGCGCGACACTCCATGGTGGGCGAATATCCACGACGATTCAGGAACAAAATCGATTGCTGCCCCTGTGACGCATTATCGACCACCGCCTGCTGAAGAATGGGCGAAACCAGGTGGCTGGCCGGGTCTTCGGGGTCAGGCGGATAATGGCGCATATCGATCATCTGCACGTCCGGCAACGGACGATTGGCCACCCGTCGCTGCATGAAACCGATGGTGTAACGTCCCCGGACCACGTTTCCCACGGACTCCAGCGACGGGGTGGCCGATCCCAGAACAACAGCGGCATTTGTGGTCTGGCCCAGCACCACCGCCAGATCCCGGGCATGGTAATGAACGCCCGTGTCCTGCTTGAATGACGGGTCGTGTTCCTCATCGACAATAATCAGGCCCAGTTTGTCGAGCGGAGCAAAAAGTGCGCTGCGTGCCCCAATCACGAGCGGAACTTCGCCTGCCCGAATGCGTTGCCACTGGTCGTGCCGTTGTCCGGGCGTCAGGCCGGAGTGTTGAACGGCAATTTCATCACCCAGCACCGCGCGAAACACCCCCACAAATTGCGGCGTGAGAGCAATCTCGGGCAGCAGAATCAGGCTCTGCAAACCGGCGGCTGTCGCTTCCCTGACCGCTCGAAGATAAACCTCGGTTTTTCCGCTTCCTGTTACACCATGAAGCAATACCGGTTTCTTCGCTGCTTCATGAAGAGTAACCAGAATCTGTTTCAGGGCCGTTGCCTGTTCGTTGGTGAGTGCCGGGTCCTGTTGTCGACGCAGCACTGTGCTGCCCGAGAACGGGTCGCGCCAGACGCGTTCCTGAGTTACCGACACAAGCCCGCGCTTCTGAAGCGCCTGCAGCGTCGCGCGTGAGCAGTCGCAGGTCTCGCGCAGCTCGTCCCACGTGGACTCTCCCCATTGACGCAAATGCTCCATAACGAGCTGTTGCTTCGCGCCCGGTTGAGTACCGGCGTCAGCACGCAGCAGCTGAATCCGTTCGAGGGTTTGCTCGCGCATCTGCCCGCGCGCGTTCTCCTGCTCGAGCACTACCTGCTGCTGAAAAACGCCCTGCATGACGTCGGCAAGACGCACACCGCCAGAACCGATGATGGTTCGCAGGGGCACTCCCACGTCCGAAGGCAACGCCAGGATCCATGGCGATGATGCGAGCTCCGACGGGACAACGCGCCGCACGACGGCGTCTGCATCTGGCATGGAGCCCGGGGGAACTGCCAGTCGCACGCACTCCCCAACAGGGGCGAGATAGTAACGGGAAGCCCACTCCGCGAGGGCGAGCTGCGGCTCAGGTACGAACCGATGCGCGTCGAGCACAGCGAGCACATCGCGGACTCGTTCCGTCTCCATGTCAGGGGGTGGTTCGGTGGTATCGCGGAGCACGACTCCCGTGCGGAACGCTGATGACCACGGGACCATGACCCGATACCCGCGCAGCGACGGCGTGTCGGCGAGGCTCGGCGGAACGCGCCACGTAAAATTGCCCCGCAAGGGTACGTCGATCGCGACTTCGACGAAGCGCATGAAACTACAGGGGGAGGCGGGGAAAACGAATGGCACCCGACGGTGTAGGGGGTGTAGCAGGCGACTGCACAGGACTCAATGACGCCTCATCGGCGGCGAGGTCGTCGATGGTGACAGACATGACCGTTACCCCATTGACGGCAATCACCAGCGAGCCGGGATACCATCCGTTGCTCAGTGGCGAAAACTGGTGGATCGCCAGCAGCCAGTCGTCGGACTCACGCGAGGTGCGAATCTGGCGCAGCTGTGACGTGTCGTGCTGCAGGGCGAGCCCGGCCTGAGGGGTGCCCACCAGCTGAATCAGGCTGTGTCCGGCGGGCCCTGCGAGCGTGTCGAAATCCTGCAGGGTTTCGGGCAACGGCATGTCGGCCCAGCGCAGGGCGACGTTCAGTTCAGCGGTCCCGAGAGCGACGGCCAGCAACGTCCAGCCAAAGTCGTCTTCGCTACCCCCGTTACCGACCCGATGCGTGGATCCATCGGTGCAAGTCGCCTCGAATGCATCGGACGTGGCCAGAAAACGACATCGTGTGGAAACGCCCGCCGAAGTAACGGTGAGGTTCCCGTGCAGCTCGCTGCCCAGCGCGCTGCGGGCCAGGTCGCAGTCCTGAATCCGCCACGCCGCATCCTGAGCGAAGGCCGTGGCCGGAAGCTGCCAGATGATGAGAGGCAGCCCAAACAGACGCATGCGGCGGGTCAAAGACCGCCCTGAGGGGCGACAGGGCAGGGCATCAGCCCCGGGCAAGCTGCTCGCGCATGTATTCACGCACGACTCCACCGAACTCCGGGTGCTTGAGTGCATAGGCAATATTCGCTTTCAGGAACCCCACCTTATCACCGATATCGTGACGCACGCCCTCGAACTCGTAACCGATCAGACCACTGTCACGAGCGAGGATCTGGAGCGCATCGGTGAGCTGAATTTCCCCGCTATGCCCCGGACGGGTCTGCTCGAGAATGGTGAAGATCTGCGGGGGCAGCACGTAGCGTCCAATCACGGCCAGGTTGGACGGCGCCGTCTCCCGATGCGGTTTCTCGACGAGCGTAAAGACGCGGGTCGTGCGGTCATCCATGCGTTCACCCTGAATGATGCCGTACATGCTGACATCATCCTGCGGGACTCGCATGGCAGCGATGACACCGGCGCCATATTGTTCGTACTTCTGCAGCAGCTGGGCAGTGCCGGGCGTGGCCGCATCAATGAGGTCATCGGGCAGCACCACCACGAATGGCTCATCACCGATGACCGACTTGGCGCACAACACGGCATGGCCGAGTCCGAGAGGCGCCTTCTGACGAACAGCGACGGCACGAACCATCTCCGAGATGCGCATGATGCGCTCGATCAACTCGTTCTGGCCGCGCCTGCGGAGCGTGTCCTCGAGCTCGTAGGAGTGGTCGAAGTGGTCCATGATGGCGCCCTTTCCACGACCCGTCACCAGCACGACCTCTTCGATACCCGAGGCGATGACCTCCTCAATGACGACCTGAATGGCGGGTACGTCGACGATCGGCAGCAACTCCTTGGGGACTGACTTGGTAGCCGGCAAAAAGCGGGTGCCGAGTCCAGCGACAGGAATGACGGCCTTACGGATCTTCTTCATGACAGACATGGGATGGCGTTCAGCGAGTGGGCGAACAAGGCTGCGTGTGCGTACGCAGCGCGGGTGGAGTCGTCAAGCGTGGACCATGGCGAAGGCCAATTTGGCAGGGCGACGATGGTTCAGGGCAGGGTGCGTGCTGCTTGCGGT